>JAAZPS010000163.1 GCA_012797095.1 Bacillota bacterium
CCGGGGAACGCTAACATAAAGTGCTGCCGGTGCATAGAATAGATTACCCTGTTGGAGGGCTTACCGTTGAATCTAAAGCAGGAATTTGAGCGGTGTTTGCAGGCCGGCGTTAAAGAGAATGAACCGATGTCGGTACATACATCCTGGCAGGTGGGGGGCCCGGCGGACTACTACCTGCTGCCGGCGGACGAAGCGGAGCTGCGGGAGATTGTTCGCCTCGGCAAGAAGAAAGGGCTGCCGCTATTTGTTTTCGGCAACGGCACCAATCTGCTGGTGCGCGACGGCGGCATCAGGGGGCTGGTCGTCCATATCGGCGACCCCTTCAGCTATATCCGCCGCGAGAACGATTCGCTGCGCGCGGGAGCGGGGACTTCATTGACCCTTCTGGCACGCCGGGCGGCACAGGAGGGGCTGCAGGGTCTCGGCTTCGGCGGCGGCATCCCCGGATCGCTGGGGGGAGCCCTGGTGATGAATGCCGGTGCTTTCGGCAGCTATATCGGCCGGCTGGCCGCCGAGATCCGGATGGTCCGCTTCGACGGAGAGGCGGTCACCCTGGGGCGGCAGGAGACCGAGTTCGGATACCGCCGCAGCAACCTGGCCGGGAAGGGGATCATCGTGGAGGCCCTTCTCGAGCTCGCACCGGGAGATCCCGCCGAGCTGCAGAGCGAGGTGGAAGGATATCTTGCCGAAAGGCGCCGCCGCCACCCGGCCCTGCCCAGCGCCGGCAGTGTTTTCCGCAATCCGGCCCACCGGCCGGCCGGCTCCCTCATCGAGGAAGCCGGAGGTAAGGGGCTCGCCGTGGGGCCGGCCCGGGTATCGCAGCAGCATGCCAATTTTATCGTCAATCCGGGCGGGGCTACGGCCGGGGATATCGAAAGGCTCATCGGAGAGGTGCAGCGGCTGGTTCAAGAAAAGTTCGCCGTGGAGCTGCAGCCGGAGGTCCGCATTATCGGCGAAAAGAGATAAATCATGGGAGTGGAATTGCGTGGAAAGATATCTGGTCCAGGGGGGGCTCCCTCTTTCGGGAACAGTGCAGATAGGCGGGGCGAAGAACTCGATCTTGCCGGTTCTGGCGGCGGCGCTGCTCAATGACAGCAGCGAGGAGATCCGCCTGAGAAAGGTGCCGGCGCTGGGCGATGTCCGGGCGATGATCTCCATCCTGACCTGCCTCGGGGCGCAGGTCGGCCGGGAGGGTGAAGACCTGCTGCTACAGACGGCGGCGGTGGATTGCGATCAGGTTCCCGATCTCCTGATGCGCGAGATGCGCTCGAGCATCTTTCTGATGGGTCCGCTGCTGGGCCGGCTGGGCCGTGTCCGGA
Organism: Bacillota bacterium; assembly: GCA_012797095.1. GTDB lineage: Bacteria > Bacillota > Dethiobacteria > DTU022 > DTU022 > JAAZPQ01. Next base: position 1,320 of record JAAZPS010000163.1, read on the forward strand.
TCTCCTATCCGGGCGGCTGCGCCATCGGGCTCCGGCCGATCAACCTCCATCTGGAGGGACTGCAAAAACTGGGTGCGGTGATCGAGGAGAAGAACGGCTCTATCGAAGCGCGGGGTCGGCTGCGGGGCAGCAAGATCACCCTGGCCTATCCCAGCGTCGGGGCAACGGAAAATTTGATGATGGCCTCGGTCTGCGCTCGCGGCAGCACGGTGATCGCCAATGCGGCCTGCGAACCGGAGATCACCGATCTGCAGAATTTCTTGAATACGCTCGGCGCCCGGATCAGCGGCGCCGGCGGCCCGGAGATCACCATCCGGGGGGTTCGCGGGCTCCACGGGGGCAGCTACCGGGTTTTCCCCGATCGTATCGTTGCCGGCACCTTTTTGCTGGCGGCGGTGATCACCGGAGGCTGTATCACCGTGGAAGGGATCGTCCCGGAACATCTGACCGCGCTGAGCGGGCTGCTCGAGCAGGCCGGCGCCGCCGTTGAGATAGGCGCCGCTGCGATCACCGTGAGCGCAAAGAGACCCTTAAGGGCTCTTCAAAGGGTCAGGACCGGACCCTATCCCGGCTTTCCCACGGATCTGCAGCCGCAGCTGCTGGCCGCCCTGACCCTGGCCCGAGGCAGCAGCACCGTGATCGAACATGTGTTCAAAGGAAGATTCCACCATGTTCCCGAATTAAGGAGAATGGGGGCGAAGATCGATCTTTCCGGCCACCGGGCGATCATTCGCGGGGTCGATCGTCTCAGCGGAGCCGAGGTGAAAGCCACCGATCTGAGGGCCGGCGCCGCGCTGACCCTGGCCGCTCTTGCCGCCGAGGGCCCGAGCAGGATCACCGGGATCAGCCATATCGAGAGGGGTTACGAGCGCCTGCCGGAGACACTTTCCCTGCTCGGAGCGCGGATCCTCCGGGAGAGAGGCGCCCCCGAGGAGGTGCTGAGCCGATGAGCTCCCGATCCGGCCGGAACAGCCGCCTCAGGTTGGTGCAGGCTGAAAAAGCGCCGCCCAGACCGCGGCGGCGCCGCCGGCTAAAAAGAACCTTTTTCTTTTTTCTCCTGCTTCTGGCCGCTGCAGGGCTGGCCCTTTTGCTTTACAAAGGGCTGGAAACCTTCTGCCGGGTGGAGCAGATCACCGTCTCCGGAGCGCAGCGACTCGGTGAAGAGGCGATCATCGACTGCTGCGGGGTCAAAAAGGGGACAAGCCTGCTGCTGCTGCGCCGCCGCCAGGCCGAGCAGCGTCTGGAGCAGCTCCCGGAGATCTATTCTGCCGCAGTGACGGGCGCTTTCCCGAACCGGGTCCAGATCCGGGTGCAGGAACGCGAGCCCGCTGCCTCGCTGCTCGACCGGAGCAGCTTCTGGCTCCTCGATCGGGAGGGGGTTATCTTCGCCGAGCAGGCCCTCCCCGCCGAGAACCTGCCGGTGATCACCGGTGCGTCATCGGAGGAGATCGTTCCCGGAAAGGCGCTGACCAACGGGGCCAGGCATGAGGCCCTTCTCGCTTTTCTGGAGGCGCTGTCGGAGAATCGTCTGCTGGCACCGGCGGAGCTGAACCTGGAGCATCCGACAGATCTACTCCTCTACACCGCGGACGGGCGCAAGGTATTTCTCGGAGACAGGGAGAAGATGGTTCAGAAGCTGGCCCTGCTGTGGGAGTCGATGCCGCATCTGCCGGAAAACGGTTCCGGAAGCTCCCTTGACCTGCGTGCGGGGGATCGTTTGGTGATCATCGCTGAATAAATACGGGAAAAATTTTTAATGATGGAGAAAAGATGAAGGGTAATATTCGGACAATGTGGAATAAGTCCGGGAAGGGTAAAGGGGTGGAGAGATGGCTCGGAAGGATAATCATGTGGTCGGCATCGATGTGGGGACAACCCAGGTCAGGGCAATTGTAGG
>JAAZPS010000164.1 GCA_012797095.1 Bacillota bacterium
GCACCGACTGAAACCGAAAAACGGCTGCTGTCAGCTGAAGAGATCGCCGAAGGCTGGGTTCTGGCCTGTCAGAGAACCGTTACCGACGACCTCACCGTGGAGGTGCCGGGACAGAGCGACGCCTTCCAGCGGAAGATATCCCTAACCGAGGATGACGGGGATATCGAAGCCGAACCTGTTATCAGGAAGATCGAGCTGAACCTGGATCCACCAACAGTGAAGGATCAGACTGCCGATCTGGAAAGGCTGCTGGAGCAGCTGCCTCGGGGGCTTCGCTGCCCCCACCGGCTGCTCACCGGCCTGCCGCAAAAACTGCGCCAGGAAAATTTTTCGGTAACCGCTGTGATCGGTCCGGAGAGGCTTATCGAGGTGGAGCCCGGACAGACTGGATCAAGCCTTTACGGGGTGGCCTTTGATATCGGCACCACCACGATCATGGGCTCGCTGCACAAGCTGGCCAGCGGGAAAACTCTCGCTATCGGGGCAGCGACCAATCCGCAAAATGTTTACGGGGCCGATGTGATCTCGCGGATCACCTATGCTTCAACCAACGATGGAGGCCTGGAAAGGCTGCAGCGGAAAGTGGTCGAAGCGCTCAACGCGATCATCGGGGATCTGGTCAAAGAAGCAGGAATCGCCGGGGATGAGATCTATGAAGCCGTTGCTGTGGGCAATACAACGATGAGCCACCTTTTCCTGGGAGTTGACCCCACCTATCTGGCGCCCGCTCCCTTTGTCCCGGCATACCGCCGCCCGGAGGCCCTGGAGGCCGCGGAGATCGGATTGGCCATAAATCCCGGAGGGCAGATCGTGCTCCTGCCCAATATTGCCGGTTATGTTGGCTCGGATACGCTGGGCGTTATCCTGGCCACCGGACTGGAACAGCGCCGCGATCGCTGCGCGGTCATCGATATCGGAACCAATGGTGAACTGGCCCTTGCTGCCGGAGGGAGGATCTTGACCTGCTCCACCGCTGCCGGGCCGGCCTTTGAGGGGGCACAGATCAAACATGGAATGCGGGCGGCAGACGGAGCGATCGAGGCGGTGCAGATTGTTGAAGACGAGATCTCACTCGAGGTGATCGGCGGAACCAGGCCCCGGGGAATCTGCGGTTCAGGCCTGATCGATGCTGCCGCGGTGCTGCTGAAGGCAGGCGTGATCGAGCCTTCCGGCCGATTGGCCAACCCGGAGACAACGGGGAAAGAACTGCCGGCGCCGCTGAAAGCGCGCCTGCGCCCGGGCAAAGGAGGTTTCGGTTTTCTCCTTGCCGACAGCGGCAAAAAAGGAAAAGGCGCGGAAATTCTTCTTACACAGTCTGATATCCGCGAGCTGCAGCTGGCCAAGGGAGCGATCTACGCCGGGCTGCAGGTGCTGCTCCAGGAAGCGGGGCTGAAAGAAACCGACCTTGACCAGGTTCTGCTGGCTGGCGCCTTTGGCAACTATATTCGCACGGAGAGCGCCAGGGAGATCGGACTGTTGCCGTCGATCCCCCTGAAAAAGATTACACCGGTGGGTAACGCCGCCGGCCGGGGAGCCAGAATGGCCCTGATCTCCCGGAGCGTGCGCGCGCAGGCTTTCGCTCTGCCCGATCTGGTAGAACATGTTGAGCTTTCTACGA
>JAAZPS010000165.1 GCA_012797095.1 Bacillota bacterium
AGGCGCAGCCGCTCCCGCCGGCCCCGATCTGCTGGAGATGAGGATTGTAGATCATCAGCCCGCAATCATTGTAATTTTGCTCGGGGTAGTAGCCGCTGCGCGCGAGCAGGCTCAGCAGCAGCTTCGAACCGATCCCTCCCAGATCGCCGGTGACGATGAGGTCATAGTAATCGGGGTTGCGCTGCAGATCCTGAAAGTGCATGATCAGGGTTGAAGCAGCCGCCGGGGCCATGGCCGCGCCGAGACTGAAGCTGTCCGTTTCACCGAGGTCGATCACCTTTCCCGTGGTTACAGCGGTGATCCGGGGGGGTTCCCCGGCAGCGCTGACCACCGCTGCCGCCGCCCCGGTCACGGTCCACTGGGCCTGCTCGGGACGCTGAAAGCCGTACTCGGTGGGGTAGCGAAACTGGCGCTCGGCGCTGCAGTGGTGGCTCGAGGTCGCCGCCAGAACGGTGCGGGCAAAACCCCCTGCCACGAGCATCCCCCCCCAGGAAAGAGCCAGGGAGAGGGTCGAGCAGGCACCGTACAGTCCGAAATAGGGCCGCCCCAGGGCAGCAGCGCTGTACCCGGAAACGGTGATCTGGTTCAGGAGATCGCCGGAGATGAAATAGTCAACCTCCTCCAGGTTGAACGCCCCCTTTTCCAGAGCCCGGGAGCAGGCCTCCTGGAGCATTTTCCTCTCGGCAGCCTCGAAGCTTTTCTGCCCTGCCCGCAGATCGCCGTAGACCAGATCGAAATCGCTTCCCAGGGGCCCCTGCCCTTCCAGCGGTCCCGCCACTGCGGCCGTGGAGGCCAGGGAGGGGACCGGATCCAACAGGATAGACTGCTTTCCTGTTTTGGTGCTCATCCTCCACTCACGTCCATTTCTCCGAGATCTCCCGATCCCATCAGAATAGAGCCGAGATCAGCCCGACAAAAAAGGCCGTCACCACGCCGAATAGAAGGATGCTGCCGGCGAGAGAGAAGATCTTCGCACCGACCCCCAGCACCAGCCCCTCCTTTTTGAACTCCAGGGCCGCCGCAGTGAGTGAATTGGCAAATCCGGTCACCGGCACGGCGGTCCCGGCTCCGGTAAAGCGTGCCAACCGGTCGAACAGGCCGAGCCCGGTCAAAAGTGAGGCCAGAAAGATCACTGTGATCACCGTGGGATTGGCCACCTCTTCAGGATTGAAACCGAGTGCGATATAGCTGTTCTGGATCGCCTGGCCCAGAAGACAGATCGCCCCTCCGCTGAAAAAAGCGGTCACAGCATTGCGCAGAAGCAGCGGGGCCGGTTTCTCCTTCGCGGCCAGCCGGCGGTACTCGGCAGCGGTGATCTCCAGCTCTTCAGGTGAGCCCGCCACTGGCAGCCCCCCTAAAGACGATCTTCCTGAACGCCGAAAGCAAGCTTCAGGTTGACCTTGTATTCTTCGATCTCACCGTCGTTGAGGCTGGCGGTCAGATTGACCACCTCGATCCCGGTGATTCCCACAAGCGTTTTGGAGGCTTCCGCAATGGCGTTGTGGACCGCATCCTCCCAGCCCACTGCCGATTCACCGACCAGCTCGATCACTTTGGCTACTGTCGTCAATATGGTCATCTCCTTTGTCTCTGTTACATGCATCCCGCTCCCCGGCCGGACCGGTTCTTTCATCTACCACCGCCATTACCGGGTGGGAATGGGGCGGGGGATCCGGCGGGGCGGCAAAGATCAGGTAGAGCAGCAGACCCGATAAAACAAAAAAAAGCGACACCCACAAAAAAACCGCAGCAGTCTTCCGATCACCTCCCCAAAGATTCATTGTCTACCTCCAGGTGAATACGATTTTCTGCGCGATTTTAGTATGTGAAAAAGGGGGCTTTTCTATTCTTCCGCAAACGGGGACGGCTCGCTCAGCCTTCCGGCTGCAGGAAAGCGCGGAGCCGATGCAGGGCTCTTTTTTCGAGGCGGGAAACCTGGCGCTGCGAGAGGGTCAGCCTTCCGGCGATCTCGGACTGGGTCAGCTCCTTGTAGAAACGCAGGGCGATAAGGCGCTGCTCCAGAGGGGTCAACCTGATCATCGATTCGTGAAGGGCCATCCGTTCGAGCAGCTTCTCCTGTTCGCTGAGCCCCTCCCGGCCGGTCAGCTCGGCTTCATCGAACGGGGAGAGCGGCAGGGCAGATTCCATGATCAGGGCGATCTCTTCCACCGACACCCCCATGGCATGGGCAATTTCGCCCACGGCGGGTTCACGCTTGAGGGACTGGGTCAACTGTTCGCGGCAGGAAGCCAGGCGGCGGGACTGCTCGATGAGAGAGCGGCTCATCTTGAATGCTGTCTGGGTCTCGCGGCGGTAGAGCCGCATCTCACCCTCGATCCAGGAGAGAGCAAAGGTCACAAATTTCACGCCCCGGTCCGGGTTGAACCGCTGCGCCGCCTTCAGCAGGCCGATCATCCCGACCTGGAAATAATCCTCTTCCTCGCTTTCCCGGAAAGCCATTCGCCGGGCATAGGCCCGCACCAGCGGTTGCAGCTGCAGCAGAACCCTTTCGCCGGCCCGTTCATCGCCCTCCCGGAAGCGCCGCAGCAGCTCCCGCAGCTCTTCTTCAGTCATCAGGGCCGGCCCTCAGCTCTTTTTCGAGCGGATCTCTTTGACCATGACAATCCTGGTCCCCTCCCCGGGAGCGGAGAAGACCGTGAGTCCGTCCATGAAATTCTCCATGATCGTGAAGCCCATCCCGGAGCGATCCAGCTCGGGCTTGCTGGTGTAGAGCGGCTCGCGGGCCTGCTCCAGATCGGCGATCCCGATCCCCTCGTCGGCCACCTCCACGGTCAGCCTGTTCCCCTCCAGGGCGGCACTGATCGTGATCCGGCCGACCCGATCCTCGTAGGCATGGATGATCGCATTGGTCACCGCCTCGGAGACCGCTGTCTTGATATCGCTGATCTCCTCCAGGGTCGGATCGAGTCGCGAGGCAAAAGCAGCGGCAACGACGCGGGCAAAAGATTCATTTTCAGAGAGACTTTCGATCTCCAGTTTCATATAGGTTGCTCCACTCAAGGGCTAGGACCTCCTTTCGGGCGGCGCCCCCAGGAGCAGATGCTGCAGTGCGTCTGCTTCCTGCTCGAAAAAGGGGATTATCCGGGCCAGACCGGAGATCTCGGTGATCTTGGCAATGGTCGGCGGGGCCTCGCAGACAGCGAGACGGCCCCCCTTGGCGCTGATCCGGCGGTAGCGTCCCAGAAGCGCACCCACCCCGGAGCTGTCCATGAAACTCAGCCCCCTCAGATTGAACAGCAGGGCGGCAGGCTGATGGCGGTCCAGCTCCCGGTCGCCCTCCCGCCGCATCTGTTCGGCCTGGTGGTGGTCCAGCTCTCCTTTCAGCCGAACCAGCAGCACCGAGCGGCGCAGAGCAAACTCGATCTCCATAGTGACCTCCTCCGGAATTTCGTTTTCCCTTTGGAAAATAGTTCTGCGTCTTTCAGATATTCCCTGCAGGCAAACAGATTTTCCGTTAAAAAAAAGTGCGGCGGGAAGATGATCTCCCTTTACACTTTGTACCGGGCAGCCATGCGGGCGGGGATGGAACCCCGCCCCTACAAGCAACCATGCCGATGAAGCGGCTCAAGGGTTGTTCAATCCGGGTGGGGAGGCTCATGCGGGCGGGGATGGCCCATGCGGGCGGGGATGGAACCCCGCCCCTACCATGCAACCATGCCGGTGAAGCGGCCAAAGGGTTGTTCAATCCGGGCGGGGATGGCCCATGCGGGCGGGGATGGCCCCATATGGGCGGGGATGGAACCCCGCCCCTACCACGCAACCATGCCGGTGAAGCGGCTCAAGGGTTATTCAATCCGGGTGGGGAGGCTCATACGGGCGGGGATGGAACCATGAGGGCGGCGATGGCCCCATGCGGGCGGGGATGGAACCCCGCCCCTACAAGCAACCATGCCGGTGAAGCGGCCTAAGGGTTGTTCAATCCGGGTGGGGATGGTCCATGCGGGCGGGGATGGAACCCCGCCCCTACCACGGCAGTCCGCTAACGTCCGAATCTGAGCAGGCGGTACAGAAGCCGCAAAAACAGGGTCCCCACCGGGGCCTTGCGGACCTCATCCTGAACGATCAGCTCCACAACGGCCTCTTCGCCCTCGCCGTAACCGACGACCAGCTCCCCCACCTTCTGATGATGGCGCAGCGGCGGCTCCACCGGCAGCAGCTTGATCTCCTTGGTGTACGCTTCATCGGCACCCTGGGCCAGCAGCAGGCTCAGATTATCCGCAGCGATCACCGCGGTCCCTTCCGGCAGACCCTTCTCCACCGGTAAGGAGGCGACCACTGCCCCTTTCTTCACCACCGGAACGCTCTTGTATTTGCTGAAACCGTAGTTCAGCAGGGTCCGGGCAGCGTCGTAACGCTCCTCCTGCGTCGGCGAGCCCAGCACCACCGCCAGAAAGCGGCTTTTGCCCCGCTGCGCCGTTGCGGCGATGCTGTTACCCGCTTCCCGGGTAAAACCGGTCTTCAGACCGTCGCAGCCGGGGTAATCGAAGATCATCCGGTTGGTATTGCTCAAAAAAACCTCTCCGGAACGGATCTCTCCTTCAAGAAAATGTTCATCCATCCAGATGGTGGCCCACTGGTGAATCCGCGGGTATTCCAGCAGCGCCCGGCTCATCAACATGACATCATGGGCGCAGCTGTAATGTTCGGGCTGATGGAGCCCATGGGGATTGCAAAAATGGGTCTGCTCCAGACCGAGGCTTTTCCCTTTCTCGTTCATCAGCTCGACAAACCCCTCCACCGAACCGCCGATATGCTCGGCCACGGCCACCGCAGCATCATTGGCCGAGCCGACCGCCATCCCGATAAGCAGTTTTTCCAGCGGGACCTGATCACCCTCGCTCAGGAATATCTCGGAGCCGCCCATGGAGGAAGCCCGCGCACTGACAGGTACCTTGTCATCAAGGGAGATCCGGCCGCCGGCCAGCTCCTCCAACGCCAGGAGCAGGCTCATGATCTTGGTCAGGCTGGCCGGGTAAAGCTGTTTCCGGCTGTTCTCCTCCCAGATGATCTTGCCGCTGTTTGTTTCCATTAGCAGGGCCGCTTCGGTGTTGAGCTTGAATTCCGGCTCCGCCCGGACAGCACTTTCGTGGAAAGGCAGGATCAACAAAGAGATAAGTAGTAGCAGCGAAAGGATCGTTCGTATCGGCTTCACTGCGCTGAGCCCCCTATCTTTTTAACTATTTTCTCCATCAGGGGCCAAAACATACCGCCATATTTTTACCCGCCGGTGCCTCCCCGATCTTTTGCCGGGTGCAGCCCAAAATTTATCCCGGTAAGGGAACCTGCTCCGAAGCGATCGATCGGGCCGCCGCAGTGATCAGGCAGCGGGAAGAGACGGCGCCCTGTCGGCAGTGCTCGGAAAGTGAATCCCCCTTCAGGGGGTAGGCGAAAACAGGTAGCGAAGGTAAGGCGCCGGTTAGCGGCAGTCCAGGAAGGATTCGCCGTTTTCCAGGGGGGATAGGCGGAGCCAGGCAGCGGCCGAGGCGCCGAGGTCGGCAAAGGTCGGCCGGGTCCCCAGGGGGCAGCGTCGCTTTACTGCAGGACCCCAGGCAATGAGGGGAACATGCTCGCGGGTATGATCCGTTCCCGGCCAGGTGGGATCGCAGCCGTGATCGGCGGTGATAAAGAGAAGATCGCCGGGCCGCAGCAGCCCGAGCAGCCGGCCGAGGAAGCGGTCAAAGCTCTCCAGGGCGGCGGCAAAACCGCGGCAGTCGTTGCGGTGGCCGTAGAGAGTGTCGAAATCTCCGAAGGTGGCCCAGATAATCCCCCGGGGGATCTCTGCAAGAAGGGCCAGCAGCGCTGCTGCGGTCGCCTCGTTGCCGCTGGCGGGTCGGTGCACGGTCACGCCGCGGTGATCGAAGATATCGGCAACCTTCCCGATCACCGCTACCGGGTAACCGGCCGCGGCGGCCTGATCAAGAAGGGTCCGCCCGGGCGGGGGAAGGGAAAAGTCTTTCCGCCGGGATGTCCGCTTGAAGGTGCCGGGGTTTCCCTCGAAGGGGCGGGCGATCACCCGGCCCACGGCATGCTCACCCTGTAGAATGGCCCGTGCAGCGGTGCACCAGCGGTAGAGCTGCTCCGGGGGGGTGATCCTTTCGTGAGCGGCAACCTGAAAGACGCTGTCCGCGGAGGTGTAGACGATGGGAAAACCACTCTGCAGATGGTGCTCACCCAGCACCTCGATGATCTCCGTCCCCGAGGCGCGGCAATTGCCCAGGCACGGCCGTCCGATCACTTCCTCGAAGGCGCTGATGATCTCCGGAGGAAAGCCCCGGGGGTAGACCGGGAAGGGCTGCGCCATGATCACCCCGGCCAGCTCCCAGTGGCCGCTGGTGGAATCCTTGCCCGCGGCCCGGGAGGAAGCCCGCCCGTAGTAGCCCGCCCCCGCCGGCGGCGCCGGGAGAACTGCGGTGCTCCCGGAGGCAAGCTGCAAGATCTCTTCCAGCCCGAGCTGCTTCAGCCGGGGCAGCGCCAGCGGGCCCTCCCCGGTGAGAACGTGAAGGAGGGTGTTGGCCCCGGCATCACCGTAGGCGGCGGCATCGGGGAGCGCCCCCACGCCGGCCCCGTCGAGCAGCACGATGATCGCCCGCCGTGAATTTTGCCCGGGCTCAGGCACGGGGATGAGTTTTATCATAGACTTCGCGGATCTTTCGCCGGGTGATCTGCGTGTAGATTTGGGGGGTGGAGATATCGGAATGGCCGAGCATCTCCTGGACCGAGCGCAGATCGGCACCGTTTTCGATAAGGTGGGTCGCAAAGGAATGGCGCAGGGTATGCGGGGTGACCTCACCGTTGAGCTGCGATTGGCGGACATATTTTTTCAGGATCTTCCAGAAGCCCTGCCTGGTCAGGCGGCGCCCGTGGTGGTTCAGGAAGAGAGCCTTCTCCTCCCGGCGCTTGAGCATCTTCTGCCGACTGCTGCCGATATATTCGCAGACACATTTCACCGCCACGGAGCCGATGGGAACAATCCGTTCCTTCATCCCCTTGCCCCGGCAGCGCAGGAAACCGGCCTCGGGGCTGAAATCGGTCAGGTTCAGCGAGACCAGCTCGGTAACTCGGATCCCCGAAGCATAGAGCAGCTCCAGCATCGCTTTATCCCGCTGGCCCGCCTGGCCGTCGCTGCGAGGCTGCTGCAGCAAGCGGTCCACCTCCTTGGTGGTGAGGACGCGGGGCAGCTTTTTTTCGATCCGCGGCGCTTTGACCAGCTGTGAAGGATTCTCTTCAAGGAGATCCTCCTGCACCAGAAACGTGAAGAAAGAGCGGATCGAAGCAACATTGCGGGAGATGGTCGAGGAGGCCCGCCCGGCCTCTTTCAAGCCCAACAGATAACTGGTGATCAGATTGCGGTTCACCTTTGACGGTGAAGCGATCCCCTGCTGCTCCAAAAAAGCAAAAAAAATAGTCAGATCGCGCCGGTACGAGTCAACAGTGTTCCGGGCCAACCCTTTTTCAACGGTAAGATAATGAGAAAACTGTTCCAGCAGAGTTTGCATGCAGCGATTGCTCCCATTGATCGTAAGAAAATTCTTCTATTAATTCCACAGCAGCATCAAAAACTCCTTTTTTTCGCAGCTTTATAATCGAATTGTGGGGATCAACAGCTTTACAAAGACCGGCGAGATATAGGCTTCGACAAAAACTGCAGTCCCCGTGAGCAACGCAACCAGCAAAAACATCAACGAGTACGGGCCGATATATTCGCGCAAAGAGCAGGGCCGCTGCTCCAGGGAGCTGCGCAGCCGCAGCCAGGAGAACGAAAATGCGGTCATCCCGCCGATGATCAGCGTCGGTATCAGGATCAGATTGTGCGGCAGGACAGCCCCGGTCGCGAACAGGGCGCCGCGCAGCGCATTCCGCCGGACCAGAAAGCCGACGGTAAAACCCAGCGAAAAGCCGCGCAATCCGACCAGCCCGGCGACAAAGGGAAACCCGTACAGAAAAAGCCCCAGAAACCAGATCAAAAGAAGATATCTGAAATTAAGGTTCAGCGCCTGGCGGAAGAGGCCCCCCGGCCCCGCCGGGCTCTCGGGGAACCCGTCCACAAAAAGATCAAAATAACGGTTCAGATCCAGGAGCTGCTGCTCCCCCAGTCCCCGCAGCGCCAGCGCCCCGGCGAGCACTCCGCCGGCAAAAAGAGCGATGATGACGATATAGATCCCCATATTTTCCCGAAAATATTCCTCGATCTCGCGCCGCATCCCCCGCCCCCCCCCGCTTTCGAGATACGATCATCTCTATGCGGCGGCACCCCGGTTTATACTTTCATGATCGAGGCAAGCTGCAGGGCGATAATGGTCTTGCCATCGTTGATCCGCCCTTCTGCCAGCAGGCGCTGCGCCTCCTCGAGATCGAGCCAGAGCGGCTCCAGCACCTCATCGTCATCCGCCGGGAGGGGCTCCCCGGGGATAACCCCTTTGGCCAGAAAAAGGTGAATCTGTTCATCGCAGAAGCCGGGGGAGCTGTAAAACCGGGTCAGCCTGCTCCAGACCCCGCCCCGGCAGCCGGTCTCTTCGGCCAGCTCTCTTCGAGCACAGCGGAGCGGCTCCTCCCCCGGCTCGAGTTTCCCCGCCGGCACCTCCAGAAGCACCTCCCCGGCAGCATGGCGGTACTGCCTCACCAGGACCAGACGCTCTTCCCGATCCAGCGCCAGAATGGCGACGGCCCCGGGGTGCTCCACGATCTCCCGCAGGGCCGGTTCCCTCCCGCCGGGGGTGAGCACCTGATCGCGGCGCAGGTTGACGATCTTGCCCCGGTAAAGGTACTC
>JAAZPS010000166.1 GCA_012797095.1 Bacillota bacterium
CCAGACTGAACAGCTGGGCCAGGGAGAGGCCCAACCAGACTGGTGAGCTGTCTGCTTCCCGGAAGAATTCGGTGGTAAAGCGAAGCAGGCCGTACAGGGAGCCCAGCGCAACCAGGTTGAACCCATCGAAAGGGCGCCTTGAATGCACCGCCTTCAGAAATATAAAAATGAGCAGCGCCCCGTAGGAGGCATATAGCTGCACCGGATGGCGGTACAGATTGTCCACCCGGGGGATCACCACCGCCCAGCAGACCCCGCTGACCTTGCCGTAGCAGCAGCCGCTCAGCAGGCAACCGATCCGGGTAATGGCATAGCCCAGGATCAGGTAGGGCGAGAGCAGGTCCGCTATTTTCACGAAACTCTGTTTTCGCAAGCGGCTCCACAGATAAACTGCCAGGGCTCCGCCCAGAAATGCTCCGTAGAAGGAGAGTCCGGTCAGATGCAGCAGGTAGATCCTTTCGGGATGAATACTGTAAAATTCCCGGTTGAGAAATACGTAAAGCAGTCTGGCTCCGATCAGCCCGGTCACCGCGGTAACCAGGGAACATTCGATGATCAGCCAGGGATTCAACCCTTCCCGCCTCGCCTGCAGAGCTGACGCTGCCACCCCGATAATTATAGCCAGGATCAGCATCGTTGAATAACCGTAAAAGCTGATCGGGCCGACCTTGAACAGGGTGGAGCGCATGGGACCCTCTCCTTAGAAAATCGGATGGGATTGGTTTTGCATTTTTCAAACGTAACCCGGATTCTATATCCACAGGGGAGCCGTCCCGAAGGGCAGCTCCCCTGCAGCAGCGCAGCAGGCTGCTTGAATTTCAATTACATTTTCGGTGCGCCGTGACCGGCGGGTTGCCTGACCCCAGCATCTTCCAGTATGGTTACTCTGTCCGGCAATCTAGAAACGGCTGGCCTCCTTGATCTGCTCCGCGGGAGCCGGAGCAGCTTGCTGCTCCCCGGTGCTCCAGGCATAGTAGCTGCCACCGCCGAGGGCCAGAGAGAGACCTCCCCAGAGGATCATATCGTAGTAGCCCGTGTAGATCCCGAAGATGATCCCCAACAGTCCGCCGGCCAGGTAGATAAAAACCGAAATAAGCGGTCTGGGGAGGACAAAGGCTGCCCCCACGGCAAACAGGAGCGCCACGAGACGTCCCACCAGGCCGCCCCAGGCCAGCATCTGATCATCAAACATATTCCCCCCTATCCCGACCAGCCACGACTGAACAAACACGATAATCATCAAGATTATACTGAGTATCAGGACCGCTTTTCTCATTTCCGGACCTCCTTATTCAACAAGCGTTATATAAATTTCCAGAGAGCTTGAGTGAAAAATCGGGGCACCACCTGTTTGTAAAGGTGCTGCAGCTCGGTACTAACACCATAGGTCAGCTCGTAGAAGGAATCGACCAGATAACCAACAAAATCCTCATTCTCCACAAACCGGGCCAGCGATTCAAAGAACAGGGCAGCCGGGGTTCCCTCCAGGGCATCAATGGCTCCGAGCACAACATCGTAGGAAAAATCGGTCAGCCGCTCATCCTCCACAAAATCGGCCACCAGGCCGAGAAGCATCTTTGCGATGCTCTGCCCGATCAACCCGGCCCGCTCCTCATCCTGGATGAACTCGATGATCGTCCCCACCGGCATACCCGAAGTGGCATCGCCCACTGCTGCGATGATCCGCTGATCGGATCGGATCATCCCGGCCATTTCACCTGGAGAGATCCGGGGGAGCGCCCTGACCAGCTCTTTGAGAATGCTGCGGTCGTCCCGGATCAGCCTGGAAGCATCGGCAAAGGGCAGTTCATCAAAAAGATCTGCCGAGAGCTTCTCGATCACCCCGGCCAGTTCGTCGATACTACCTTCATCCAGGACCGTATCGAGCAGCTCCTGCAGGGGCAGGCAGGCGAAGAGCCTCTCGATGAGCTCTTTCGCCAGCCTCTTCAGCTCGCCCTCGTTTGCCCTTAGCTCTGCCGCGGCGCTGTCCAGAGGCAGCCCCCGGATAACCTTCACCAGCTCTTCAGAGATCTCGCTCTCGTTTTCCCCCAGAAAACCCCTGACAATCTTCTCCAGATCCTTATTCATGGCAACAGCAAGCTCTCCGGCATTGTTATCAAATAGATCTACCACCACGCCGACGACATCTTCCACCCAGGCGCGGTAGGTCCGGGGCACCGGATCCACGGGGGTTTGTGAATAGGGGGGATCGACTGTATCCCCAAGGAGCCAGGTAAAGGCGGCCAGTTTGGCCATCTGCGGCGGCACCGTGGCTACCGCATCGGCAATTTTTTTCTGGATCTCTGCGTCGGCTATTACCATAACCGTCCTGTCTGCCGGCGTGGCCTCCGCCGCCGCTTCCCTTCCCCGATCGATCACTTCGGTCATCGCTCCCTGAAAATACTTCTGCGCCACGGCCCCGTCTGCCTTGAAAAAATCCTGGACCAGACCGCCGGCCAATGTCTTGATCGCATTCTCTTTTGCCTTGACCTGCCTTGCCACCGACTCGAAACCGACTTCAAGCAGATGCCCCGACAGCTCAAAGCCCATCGAGGCGGCTGCCTGATACAGCCCCGGCCGAAGCATCCGCTCAGTGATCCCGGCCAGGCAGCTGTTCAGCCGCGGGTCCTCCAGCAAGTTTGCCGGAAGCCCTACGCCATAGTCGGCAAATATCAGAACCATCTCTTCGGCCAGAAGAAGCATCTCGCCATTGTTCTGGTCGATAAAACTGGCCATCTCCGAAACTGCCCCGGTCACAACAGGAGTGAAACCCTTGAGCAGCCCCGGAATCCGCTTATCCCCCAGCAGGGAGGCAACGGTATCGCTCCCCGTATCATAGATCAGACCGGTTCCCGTCAGAAGAAGATCGTTCATCATCCGCTCCAGCGACCTGTCTTCCAGAAGGGTGGCGATGGAATCCCGGATAAAATAGTGCAGATCCTGATAGGTGATCAGATCGGCGATGGTCCCGGCGATCGCCTCGATATCCCCGGCCAGCCGTTCATCGAGCAGAAAATCGGCAATGATCTCCCCCACAGCGGCGATCAGCCGGGGGTCCCGGATGATCTCGGCAACGAATTCCTTGTTGTCCTGAATGCCGCCGGGAAGACCCTCAGCGGTGATGAGCTCCTCGATGATGGCATCGATGATCTCGGCGAGGCGGGGATCCCTCAAGACCGTCTGGCTGAACTGCTCCAGCGAGGCCAGGACGGCAGAGAGATCTTTTTCCGGAAGCACCCGGCCGTCGGCCTGCTCCCCCCGGATGAAATCCCCCGCCGAGGCAAAGATGGTTCCCACAGTGGCGCGCAGTCCCAGGGTCTGCTCCGGTTGACCCGCCAGCTGTGCTCCTGCCGTGCCTGACCAGATCGGCCCCAGTGCCAGCAGCAGTGCCAGCAGGGAGAGCAGCCCGATCTTGCCCAGGTGGGCGTATCGTTTGAACAGGGTGGCTACCCTTTCGGGAAAAAGCCCGCACTTACTTTTCCGCATCATGCTACCTCCTTCGTCCAAAGAACTCCGCTGCGGCGATCAAGTCCGGCCGGACCAGGCAGCGCGGGGGCCAGGGCCCTCTCCGGGCCGTCACCGGGCCTGCCGAAGAGAAAACGGATCAACTTCTTCGCCTTCTTGAATTGCTCCCCGATAAAATCGAAGACCATTTTGCCCAGATGATCGATCAGGTCACCGTTATTGACAAACTTCTCGGAAACATTGAAAACACCCTCTGCCAGGGAGTAATTGGCCTCCTGCACCTTCTCCCTGGCCAGATCGCTTTCCAGCCGGATCAGATCCGGATCGGTCAGCAGCTCGGTCATGAATCTGGCTTTGACATCCTCGACCATGTAGGTGGTCCGGTAGAGACGCTCCTTGACTGTCAGGAAGTTGGTCACCCGGCTGGCCGGAAAAGTTTGCGCCCGCCGCAGGAGCGCCCGGGGCAGCTCCCGATCGATCTTCAACAGCGGCTGCAGCGGGGCCAGATCGATATCGATGCCGGTATCATCGAGGAGCCCTTCCAGGGCCCGGTTATCCTTCAGGTAGGCAGCGCCCTCCTCCAGGGGCAGCGCGGCAAAGGCCTCCTTGATCAGCCCCTCGATCTCGACATTGTTGTTCAACACCTTGGTCATGCTGTTGTACGGTTCTTCGAGCAATTTGAAACAGCTGCCGATGATCCCGGGCAGGTTGGCGTCTTCTTTCAGAAACTGGGCCACGATCTGCAGCGGCTCCAGCGGCAGGCCCTCCCCATTCAGCAGGAAATCTTCAATCCACTGCCGCTCTCCGGAAAGATCACCGATAGTGCCGGCAACGGTACCCAGGATCAGGGCAGTTACCGGTTTGGCAATATTATCTCTCACCCGGTTTTCTGCCAGATAGACCTGAGGCAGGTAGCTCCGGAGATAACTCCCCGGGGTCGGGTAATCCGGATTGAAGGCTTTTCCCGGATCCATCCAGTTGAGCAGCTCCTGGGTGAACATGTAGAGCCCGTTGTTGCAACCCATCTCGAAGAAAAAGTAGTCAGCTTGAACAGATAAATTTAACATTTCGATCTTGACAGTCTGGGTCTCAAATTCAAACGGAGCAGGAAGATCTTCTTCCCCCTCAAACCCATGCAGTGGATAGTTACCGTTACTATCGGAGCCCAGAAATTGTTTAGGCTTGTAGAACTCGTTGTTGGATGGACAGCTGTATCCGCCCACGGCAATCATGCGGGAGGTATCGAGCAGCTCTTCCACGAAGGTGAGCAGCGCTTCATCTTCCAGCAGATCGCCCACCAGATCGCCCAGCAGGAGGGGAAGATCGTGGCCGGTCAGGATGGTGACCATGGCCTCTTCGACGGTAGACTTCAGCTCCGGGTCGCTAACAATATCACCGGCCAGCTTGAAAGCGCTGTCCATGATCCCCTCATCGGCCATCACTTTCCCGATCACCTTCTCGATCACATCGGCGAGCAGCTCTTCCATACGCTCATCGTCCAGGATCTCCGCCACCAGATCGAGTGCCGGCCGGGGGATCCCGGCCAGGATCTCATCCTTGGCCTTCCTGATCGCCTCATCATCGAGCAGACCTGCAGGGAGATTCCCCAGAGGCCTGGCCATCCCGTCAACCTCTTTGCGCAGCAGCGGCAGCTTCTCGTCGATAAATCCGGTGACCTTGCCCAGAATCTCTCCTGCATTGAGGGAGAAGCTTTCCAGGGAAAGATGGATCGGGGCAGACGGCAGCAGCTCCGCAAGGATCGCATTCAGATCGCGGGTCAGGGAATCGGGCTTGATCAGGGCGGGCAGCGTCTCCCCCTGGAGCCGGGGCAGGCCCGTGCCGACCAGTTCAAAGATCTTTTCGGCGCTGATCTGCGCATTGATCGATTTGAGCTGCTCTGCACCGGCGATCTCCGCAATAAAATGCTGCAGCACACCGAGCCGCTGCGGGGTGGCAAAATCCTCCACCGCCCTGTGCTCCACCAGAAAGCTGGAGATACTTTCATCGACAAAGCGGGCAGCCATGCTCCGGGTGAGGATCTCCCCGGCCAGCTGCCTGCCCTCGGCCGCATCATCGGCGAAACGCTCGTAGCTGATCCAATCGGCCGGTTCCCCCTCGAGCTCATCGCTGTAGCCGCGGGGGGTAAAGAGCAGAAATGAAGCCAGCGCTCTTTTGATAAAAGGTCCGGCAAAGGAACGCAGGCTGCCCAGCAGCCAGTCGCTGAATTTTTTACCGTAGTCGAGCAGATTTTCCACGACCGGCTCGGACTCGCCCGCCATCTTGGCGCGGAAATGTTCGATGCGCGTCTCGTCCCCGGCCACCTCCAGGAGCACCGCCAGGATCACCGTGAGCACGCCGCTTTCGTCGGTGACCTTATCCGGATCGATCCCCCCTAGGTCCAGGTAGAGCTGGCGCAACCGCTCCTCGGTGAGCAGAAGCTCCATCACCACAGCCACCCGGGGATCGTCCGGTTCCGGATTTTCCACCCCGTCGGCCAGACCGTTCAGCAGGGTCTCGGCGATGGTATAGCCCAGTTCATCGGAGTTATCCCGCACAAAGGGGACCACTTCTTCAAGGGGAAGGCTATCGATGAGGGCGGCCAGTTCGCCGATCAGCTTCCTGACCTCGTTCGTGTCGATCAGATCGGTCAACGCAGCAAAGGGCAGCTCCAGGGCAATATTGTCCAGAATCTCCTGAACCCCGCCGCCGTTCGCCTGATCAAGACCGAGATCGAGATCTAGATCCTCGAACAACCCAGTGAGCAACCCGAGCAGCACCTCCAGAAGAACATCGCCCTTCCCTTCCAGCAGTTCCGTCAGCTCACCGGAGTCGATCAGCACCTCCAGTTTCTCTGTGATGATCGCCTTCATCACCGGGGCAACCTCGTCAAGAAGGCCGCCCTCCCCGTCCAGAAGATCTTTCAAAAAGCTTTCCAGTTCATCCGTAAAACCTTCAAGATGCCCTTTCAGAATGCCTTCGAGATCCCCGGGCAGACTATCCTCAAGGTCTTCCACCGAGGCAGAAACCGCCTCCAGGATAGTGGCCAGGGACTTGGCATATTCACCATCATCTTCACCGTCTTCACCGGCAGTAAACTTCTCGAGAAGCGGCTCCAGATCGCCCCGCTCGATCTTCTTGCCGGCAACCCAGGCGGCCACCTCGGCCCAGTAGTTCAAAAAGGCGGCCACATGGTCTTCGACAGCTTCTTGATTGGTCACTTCACCCTGGATATCTTCCATACATCCCGAGGGGTCGCTCTCCTCCGGGAACGGCGCGTATTCGCTGTAATGGTCCATGATCGATTCGAATTCCGCCCCGATGGCGGTGAGCACACCGTCATCGCCGAGAAGACCTTCCTTGAGATCGCCGAGGAGCCCCTCATCCCCTCCGGAAACCCCGAGCAGAACTTTAAAAAGTTCTGGATACGCCCCTTTATAGGGCTTGCCCTCTTCTGGAATCCCGCCAATATCGGTCAGCTCATCCAGCAAGGGCTTCACCAGATCGATCAGCGTATCCTGATCGAGAATATAGTCGGTGATCTGCCCGGCGATGCGGGCGATCACCCCGGAATCTTCGTCTTCATCCGGATCTTCGGGCCCCAGAAGAAGCGCCTTCAGATCGGCCACGGCCTGTTCGAACCGGGTATCTGCATCCAGGTTATCACCCAGCCGGTCGACAAACCAGCCCCCGATATCCTCCCATTTATCCAGCCCCAGGGAAGCCTGCACCCTGTCAAGATAACCGGTCACTCTCCGATCATCCTTGACCCCCTCGGCGAAATCCATGACGGGCTGTTCAAAGATCTCGATCAGCTTTTCGGCAAAACCGGTGATCGCCTCGATCAGCTCGCCCTCCCCGACATTCTCGATAAACCGATCGAGATGCGCCATAACGTAATAGACGATCTCGAAGACAAACTCATTGATCCGATCATCTTCCAGCAGGGAGACAACCACCTTCTGCAGGTACGAGACGATGGACGGATCCTGCAGCAGGGCGGCCAGGTCAAAGGTGATCTGCTCCACGAATTGCAAGAAATCATCTTCCCGGAGATGCTGGGCGATGACACTGCCCAGGATCTCGGTCAGCCGATCGTCGCGCAGCGTCCCTACTACCAGGGCCTCCAGATCATAATTCGCGATCCGCTCATCAGCCATGATCTCGTCGAGGACCTCCCCGAGAACCTCCCTGAGCCTTTCATCCTCCAGCAGCAGCTTAAGGTATTCCTCGACAGTACCCAGCAGGGGCCCCAAGATGCTCTCTTTATTCTCCTCCGACGGTCCGGCAAAAGTCTGACTGTTAGGGTCAAACATGGTGCCGAGCAGTGAAGCTGATTGCCGGAAAGGGCTTTTCGAAGCCGCTGCGCCAGCAGCAGCGCCGCCGCCGGCAGATGCTGCAACTGTCCCGGCCATACCGGCAACGGGATTCAGCAAAAGCGCCAGCGCCAGCACCGTTACCAGGATGTACTTTCCGCTTTTCAGTCTCATCCAGCTACCCCCTTATCAAGCCTCAAGAAATATTTTTTACCTGAACAACCTGTTTCACGGTCAGCATCCGGCGCGGTCCCTGACCGGATCATCCCCGGAGAGCGGGCGTCCTATTTCTTTCAAGCGTGATTGCCTGCATTCGCCTCGGCCAGAACTGATCGCCGATCCTGTCACACAAACTTCCCTAAACGCGTCCTTTTCTGAAAATCAGGAAGTACCAACCGCAGAAGAGGAGCCCTCCGTAGAGCGCCGCCAGCCCGGCAGCAGCAGCCAGATAACTCAGCCCGCCGAACACCGGAAAGTTCATGAAGAAAAATAACGGTAGCGCGACGATAAAGCTCAGCCCCCCGGCATAGGCCAGGTCACGGATAAACGGGTCCTCCAGATCCGGATCCAGCACCCTGATCAGGGCGATGGAAGAAGAGATCGTCCCCGTTAAGAATCCGAACAGGGCAGCCTCCCTGCCGATATTTCTTTCCCGACATACCCTTCCCAACACCAGATTAACGCCAAGCAGGGTCAACCCCGCACCGCCCAGAGAGAGAAGGAGAGTCTCCCACAGATTGGCCAGGGTGATCACCAACGGTATGGCAGCGATCGCCGCAACGATCATGAAGTCGACCGCTACGCCGAGAAGGCGGTCCAGAATATCGCGGTTGATCAGATAATCGATCTTGAGCAAACGCAGCACCCGCCTTATCGCCAGGCCGATCAACAGGGCAAAGATATAGTTAAAATTAAACAGCGTCTCCGTTACGATGACCATCCCGGCGCTGAAGTTATGGACCATCACCAGGGCAAGCACCTTCAACAGGCCGTACAGCACCAGAACGGCAAAGCCGATCACCGCCAGATGCACCGAAAATGTTTCCACTGCCTGACCGTGTGTGGTCAGCAGGCCGGCGATCTTTTTATCTTCGCCGGAATCGGTGATGCCGCTCTGAACCGAAACGCTCCCTTCGCCCGAAATCGTGGGGATAAAACCCCATTTTTTAGCCCCGATGATATAGCCCAGGCCGAAAAGATAGGCCACCAGAAAACCAAAAGAGCTAAAGGCAAAGGCGATACTCCGTCCCCCGGTAAAACCGAGCTGCTGCTCCAGATAGCCCCCAAAATAGCCGGCGATGGCCGGGTCAAAACCCTGCCCCAGCATCAGCATCGAGCCAAAACCGCGGAACAACCCCGGGTTGATCAACAATACGACAAAGAAGGTAAACACTATTCCAACAACCAGTTGAAAAGAGAGTAGGATCGTGATCACAGCAGTTGTTTTCAGAATCCCCTTCTTTTTGCCCTGCTCAGCCGGCCACCCCCTCAGACCGATGATGATGAAGATCACGGTGATCAGGTTAAAGACTACAAAATCAGCATCTTCCCCCGCTGGTGCGCCCACCAGACCCAGAAACCCCGGCCCGATTACAAGCAGGATGAACCCGGCGATGATTGAACCTGGAATGAGATACCTCTGAAATATTTTGAACTGGCTGCGAATAAACACCCCTACAAGCAAGGCCATGCTCAGATAACCGAAAAGCATGATCGAGCCGGCGCTGATCTCACCCAATCCGTTTCCCCCTGTTCAGGCCGTCCCGGAGCCGCCCAATCTATCCCCTGGGTGCCATCCGGGAATTGCAGCGACATTCGTAGGATTAACTTTTCAGTATTTTCTTGCTATAGTAAACATTATACTTTAATTGCGCTGCGGCTTCAACCGGAATTTTAAATTATTGTGTTCAATCCGTGATAATGTCACCTTGTTAATTACTTTGATAAAATGTCACCTGGGAATTTTAAATTTTCCCGGTTCCAATCTGTTCTATCTCTCCGCCGGCAACTGTCGGACAGCGTCGGTCATCCTGAAGAGGATCTAGCCGAACTCCCGGGCAGGCCTACCCCTGAATGATCCTGTACCATTGCGTTCTACATATACTTCACAAATCCTTCAATATTGAAGATAGTTTATAGTCTGAAGTTACAGCAGCATGATCCGGTTAAGAAGCAACCTGACAGGAATATACGGGCGACCCCGGCATCATTTAGAAAAAGTTTAATAAACACTCAAGAAGGAATTATCCAAATAAGTAGAGAACTATAATAATACGCTGTAAATTACAGGATTGGGTTTTAACTATCGTGTTTTTGTATTACTATCCAATGAACATCGTGAATATCACAATAATAAATCCATGCGAAAATAAGGAGGTTCAAGGTATGCTAAAAGAGTGTGTTATTGTCGACGGAGTGAGGACCCCCAACGGCAGGGCCCATGCCGAGAAAGGCTGGTTCAGAAAGCGCACCCCTGACGAACTGTTAACCGCAGTCTATGATGCCCTTTTCGAACGGAACAAGGCGGTCAATCCGGAAGAGGTGGAAGCTGTTTTTATCGGTTGCGCCAATCAGATCGGCATGCAGAATGATATCGGCAGACTGGCCTGGCTGGCCGGCGGTTACCCTGAAGATATCCCGACCAACACGATCAACCAGCAGTGCCCCTCGGGAATGTCCGCCATCGAGCACGCCGCCCGGGCGATCAGGTGCGGTGAGGGCGAAATCTTCGTCGCCGGCGGGGTTGAAGATATGCTCAACGTGAAGATGGGTATGGGCATGGAACCCCCGATGCGGCTTTACGAAAGGTACAATCCCATGGAGCTGCCGATGGGGCCGACAGCGGAAAAAGTAGCGGAAAAATGGAACGTCAGCGTTGAAGATATGATCGAGGTGGCCTACTACAGCCACAAGAACGCCGCGGCAGCCCGCGACGCCGGTAAATTTGCCCATGAAATCGTCCCCGTGGAGGGGCACACCGAGGAAGGGGAAAAATTCATGGTTGACCGCGATCAATGGATCCGGGACAACATTTCCCGTGAACAGATGGCCGGGATGCCCACCCCCTTCAAGGAAAACGGAGTCATCACCGCCGCATTTTCCTCTCCCCTGACCCAGGGAGCCTGCGCCCTGCTGCTGATGGAACGCGGCAAAGCTGATGAGCTGGGCTTGAGCTATCACCTGCGCTACCGGGCCGGGGTCATGGCCGGTTGCGATCCCACCGTTATGGGGATCGGCCCGCTCAACGCTGTGAGCAAGCTGTTCAAGAGATACAACCTCACCGCCGACGATATCGATGTGGTCGAGCTCAACGAAGCTTTTGCCAGTCAGGCTCTGGCCTGTCTGCGGGAACTGGGCCTGGAGGAAAATGCACCGTTCAAGAAAACCAACCTGTGGGGCGGGGCCCTCGCTCTGGGTCATCCCCTCGGCGAATCGGGCGCCCGCATCGTCATCACCCTGAACAACGTCATGAAATACGAGCGCCCCGAAGCAAAATTGGGCCTGGCTTCCCTCTGCGGCGGTTTCGGCAACGGCAACGCCACCCTCTGGGAAAAGGTATAGCTCACCCACAGTCCAGGCACTCCACCGAAGAAAAGGTATGGGGCAAGCGCAATTTTTCAAGCTTGTCCCTTTTTTTGTCCACGATCTCCCTTCCGCCAGCAGCGATAAACCGGTGCGGCCCGGAAGCGGCAGCTGCTTCAGCACGAATCAGGGCAGGATTTAACCACGCCCGGGTGGAAGGATCATCAAACTTCGGGGGGGGGATCATCATTGAAACCTTTTTTGAAATGGGCCGGCGGCAAGTACCGGATCGTCGATCGGATCAGGGCACAGCTGCCACCGGGAGACAGGCTGGTGGAGCCGTTCGTCGGATCGGGCGCCGTATTCCTCAATATTGACTTTCCTGCGTACCTGCTCAGCGACAGCAATGCCGACCTGATCAACCTGTACCGGGTTCTGCAGGAAGAGGGCACCGATTTTGTGGAATACTGCCGGGAATATTTCACTCCGGCAGCAAATCGCGAGGAGGAATACTACCGTCTGCGCGAGCTGTTCAACCGCACCACCGGGCGTCACCGGAAAGCTGCTCTCTTTCTGTACCTGAACCGCCACTGCTACAATGGTCTTTGCCGGTACAACTCCTCGGGAGAATTCAACACCCCTTTTGGAAGATACAAGAAACCCTATTTCCCCAAAAAAGAGATGCTCTCCTTCGCCCGAAAAGCCCGCAGGGCTGTTTTCGTCTGCAAAGATTTCCGCAAGCTGATGGCCGGTCTGACCCCCGGGGATGTGGTCTACGGCGACCCCCCCTATGTCCCCCTTTCCGCCACGGCCGGCTTTACCGAGTACAGCCGCGGCGGTTTTGGCCTTGAAGAACAGGAAAAGCTGGCCGGGCTGGCCCTCAGGCTGGCCGGAGAAGGCATCCCGGTGCTGCTCTCCAACCACGACACCGCCTTTACCCGGCAGCTTTACCGCGATGCCCGGCTGACCTCGTTCGAGGTCCAGCGGTTTATCAGCGCCCGGGGAGAAAACCGGAACAAGGCTTCCGAGATCCTGGCCCTGTTCCGCGGAGCCGGGGGGCAATCGAGGTGAGAAGGGGACCCTTCAGGAAAACACCGGCTGTTTTCCATCGGCTGTGAAGATACAATTTCACGACGGCCGGAGCTGCTGCTCCAGGTGCTCCTTGATCAACCGAAGAAAAGGCTCACCGAACCTTTCCATTTTTACCTGGCCGATCCCCTTTACCTGCAGCAGGGACTCCCGATCCCGGGGCAGCCGCTCGGTCAATTCACGCAAGGTGCTGTCGGAAAAGATAATGTAGGGCGGCACCCCCTCCCGTGAGGCGATCTCCTTGCGCAGCCGGCGCATCCTTTCGAAAAGCCTGTCGGGAGCGGGAGCCGCTTTTTTCTTGCGCCGTCGCTGCCACACCTTTTCTCCATCCCTCAGGGGAGCGGCCGCTTTTGGCCCCAACCGGATCACCGGATAGTCGCCCCCGGTGAACGCCAGATAACCCTCGGCGGCAAGCAGGTTGATCAGTTCCTTGATCTGCGGCAGCGGATAATCCCTCATCAGGCCGTAGGTGGAAAGACCGTCAAGATGCAGCCGAAGGACCCGCTTGCTCCGGGATCCCTTCAAAATATCGGCAATCATACCGACACCGTAGCGCTCCCTGACCCGAACCACGCAGGAAAGGATCATCTGTGCCTCCAGGGTGATCTCGACAAGTTCGCTGTCATCGCTGCAGTTACCGCAATTACCGCACTGCTGCGGCACCCCCTGCTCTCCAAAATAGAGGCGGATAAATCTGCGCAGGCAGCCGGAAGTATGACAGTAATCGGTGATCAGCTGAAGCTTCTGGTATTCGTTGGCTCTCCTACGGGGCGCATAGACCGTCTCGCCGATCATA
>JAAZPS010000167.1 GCA_012797095.1 Bacillota bacterium
GAGCCCCCCGATGGCAATGGCCGTGTAGATCGCGTTCAGGCCGGCAGCGCGGCTGGCGACGATACCGACCAGGAGAATGGTGGCCGGGCCGATGACAAGCGGCAGCCGGTGGCCCCATAAGAGCTGGGCCAGGAGAGAGAACCCGGTAATAAAGAAGATCTTCTGAATGTAGACAATCTGCGCCCCGGGGTCGCTGAAATGCAACCCGGCGACAATTTTACCGACAATGAGCACTACCGGCACGGCGATGGCAAACCACTGCAGACCCAGCATGATCAATTCGAAGAAAGGCGGCACTTCATCGAGGCCATATTTCAATTTTAACGAGCTCATCACGATCCCCTTTCAAACGTCCGGCGAGCGAAAAGATGATCCCCGTACTATTATTATCTACCTTCTCTTTTTCGAGGGAAATTCCTGCAGATAACCGCTGCCGGGCAGATGCTCCGGCGGGCGCACCGGGCGGTGAGCGGCGGCGTCGGGAAAAGGTTTCACAGGGTTACCCCAGGAGGAATCTGGCGGCGGCGTTCACCAGCGCAGGGAACTCGTCCTCGTGCTGCAGCAGGAAAGGGAAGATCTCGACCGGGACGCCCCAGGCGCTCTCGATGGCGGCAGCGGTCTTCTCTTTTCGGGCGAGGTATCTTTCCTGACGGCCGTAACTGTCGCCGGGCTGCTCGTTGCTGCCGAAATCGTCCACCAGCAGCACCGCGGCGGGAGCCGCCTTGACCCGGCGCAGCAGCGTTTTCCAGAAGGCAGCGCTTTTCTTGGGTGCACCCAGATCGGCCGAGTTGGCCACCAGGATCCGGGGGTCCGCCGGGACCGATGCCAGCGCCGGGACGGCGGCTAGACCGAGTGAGCTCAGCTGGGCAATGATCTGGGCGGTGGCTTCGGCGTAATGGTCGGTAGCGATGACAACTACCTTCTGCCGGATCAGCCGATCGAGCACCGGGGCCCACCGGCGATCGATCGCAGAATGACGCAGATAAGCTGCGGTGAAGCGGTCCACAGCGGTGAAGACCGCTGCCGGGGCGGGACTCTCACCCCGCGATGCGGCCAGGCGAAGCATCGCGTCACCGAGCAGCTTCCGGTAACCCCGGGTGGTGGTGCTCCCCTGGTGCCAGGTGGGCTCGATTATCTCACTCCAGAAAGCGGCCTGATCAAGGCCCAGCTTAGCCAGCCCGGACTCGAGCAGCGCCTGCTGCAGGTTTTGTGGCCGGCTGAAGGCAGCCGCGCCGGGGCTGAGCACTCCGGAGAAGTCAATGACTGCAGCTGCGGAACCTGGCTTCGTCTTCAAGACCAGTGCTCCCAGAAGTGGTGGACCGGCCCGTGACCGGAGCCCAGCCGGTAGGCGGCCCCTTTCTGCAGCGCCCCTGTAAGGTACTCCTTGGCCCGGTGCACAGCAGCGGCCAGATCGAGCCCGCGGGCCAGGCCGGCGGCGATTGCCGAGGAGAGGGTGCAGCCCGTCCCGTGGGTGTTCGCTGTCGGCACCCGGGAGCCGTCAAGCAAGGTGACGCGTTCTTCCTGCCGCTGGTAAAGCAGATCCGGGCTGCGCGCGCCCTCCAGGTGGCCGCCTTTCAGCAGAACCGCTGCCGGGCCCAACCGGGACAGCTCGCGGGCGGCCTGCTCCATCTCCTCCAGATTTTCCGGGGGGCGGGGCCGTCCCAGCAGAACGGCCGCTTCCGGAAGGTTGGGTGTGATCACCGCGGCCAGCGGCAGCAGCAGCTTTGTGAGCGCCTGCACCGCCTCCTCCTGCAGCAGGCGGTCGCCGCTCTTGGCGATCATCACCGGATCGAGGACAATATTGGGGGCCCGGTAATGCTGCAGTTTTGCCGCCACCGTCCGGATAATATCCGGTGAATGGATCATCCCGATCTTGACCGCATCCACCCCGATATCGGTCAGGACCGCCTCCAGCTGCTGCTCCACAAAGTGTGCCGAAACGGGCTCGATGGCGGTTACCCCGAGCGTATTCTGCGCCGTCAGGGCGGTGATCACCGAGAAACCGTAGCAGCCCAGTGCGGCAAAGGTTTTCAGGTCGGCTTGAATACCGGCACCGCCGCCGCTGTCCGAACCGGCGATGGTTAAAGCACGCTGATAGTTTTTCATACGGGTCGCTCCTTCCTTCGTGCCGCCAGAGCCTGGCGGATAATTGCTGAAAGTGTGGTGGCGGCTTCACGAGGATCCTCTGCCAGGCAGATCGCGGAGACAACGGCAATGCTGTCCGCTCCGGCGGTGACTGCCGCCCCGGCGTTGGCGGCATTGAGGCCGCCGATGGCCACCAGGGGGTGCCGGGAGAGCCGGCGCACCCGGGCCAGTCCGTCCAACCCCCAGCTGCCGCGGGTATCTGTTTTTGTCGGTGTCGGGAAGATGGGGCTGACCCCGAGGTAGGCGAGATCGCAGTCTTCGGCAGCCAGAACCTGTGCCTCCGTCTCCACCGAGAGGCCGATGAGTGCCCGTGGTCCCAGCAGCTGCCTGGCCAGGGGATAGGGCAGGTCCTCCTGCCCGATATGGACCCCGTCAGCGCCCACGGCCAGGGCCAGATCGACCCGGTCGTTGATCAGCAGAGGGACGCCGGATAGCGCCAGCAGGGCCTTGAGTTGTCGGGCCAGCTCCACAAAAGAGCGGGTGGGTGCCTCTTTTTCCCGCAGCTGCACCACGGTAACACCGCCCTGCACCGCTCGGGCGACCACCTCTTCCAGCGGGCGGCCCCGGGTCAGGGAGCGATCGGTGACCAGGTAAAGCGGTCCGACATTCATGGTTCCACCCGCAACCTGGCCCCAATCTCTTCCCGGGTCAGATTGTAAAGGGCGTCAAGGAAATGGAGCTGCAGGCTCCCCGGCCCATTGGCCCGCTCTGCCGCCATCTCCCCGGCGATCCCCATCACCGCCATGGCGTGAGCTGCCGCTTCCGGGTACCGGCGATTGACCGCAGCAAAAGCTCCGCAAAAAGCGCTGGCAGTGCAGCCCAGCCCGGTCACCCGGGTCATCAGCGGATCGCCGTTGTGGACCCGGAAGATCTTTTCGCCGGCGACAATATAGTCGACAGCGCCGCTTACGCAGACAGTGCAGCACTCTATCTGGGCCAGGGTTTGCGCCGCCTGCAAGGCCTCCTCCGGAGCGGCGGTGCTGTCGACACCCCTGGTGGTCGCTCCGCTTTCGACCAGCGCCCGGATCTCCGAGGCATTGCCCCGGATGATCCCCAGGCCGGTCCCATCCAGCAGTTCATGCAGGGTGCGAGTGCGGTACGGAGTTGCCCCCGCCCCGACAGGATCGAGCACCACCGGGACGCCCAGTTCCCGGGCCCGCAGCGCTGCTTTGTGCATGCCCTGCACCCAGGCAGGGCTCAGGGTGCCGATATTGAGAACCAGGGCGCCGGCCAGCTGCACCATCTCCGCCGCCTCCTCCAGGGCATGAGCCATCACCGGCGATGCCCCCAGGGCCAGCAGTGCATTGGCGGTTGTATTCATCACTACATAGTTGGTGATATTGTGGATCAGAGGGGTCTTCTTTCTGATCTTCTCCAGATCCCCCCAGATCGACTCGGCGTTGACTTTCAATGCAGCCCCTCCTTCAGCTGTTCAGATCAAAAAAACCACCCGCAGGTGGCTTTCAGGAATCTTCCTTCCTGCGCCGGTATTACCGCGGATCAGGTTCATCGGTATTCCCCACAGCACGGGGCAAGGGGAGATCTCAGCCTGGTTTATCCAAGCTCCCGAGGAAGTAAAATATCTTCTTTTTCATTGTATCATATTGTATTTTCCGGGCAAGAGGGGGAAGGGGAAATAACGGGATCTGGATGATTACAGAAACAGAAAAGAGGAGAAATCATCCCTGGAAAGACTTGGACTGCTGCATAATCGTTTTTAACGCATATTCAAGGGGGGAATCCTAAATATTCAGCAAAATACTTGAGTTTCCGCAAAATATCCAGTAGCTATTGCGTCGGTATTAAAAAGGGGTTAAAAGGCCTCAAAATGGCAACAAAGAAGGCGTTTTGTGTAGCAAATTAAAGAAAAGCCCTCCAAAGTTTAGTATAATTAGGTTACGA
>JAAZPS010000168.1 GCA_012797095.1 Bacillota bacterium
GCTTTGAAATATTGTTGTCGCATTTCATTTAAGTACTCACGACGGCTTCTAATTGACATGGTCATATCACTACCCCTCGGTAAGATTTCGTCGTGAGTGAGCCGATCCCCCTTCGGTAAGATTATAAGTGAGTGATCGCGACCGGTTGAGTAAAAGGGTTAATTACGGTATAATGTTGGCGGAGTTAATTACCATGTTGGGGTTGGAAGATCTTTAACAGGCGCCCGTCTGTTGGAGCAGCCGGCGCCAGATCATGAGAGAAGGTGTTCTCGGGTTGATTCCGGTAAAGGTAAAAGAAGTGGTCTTGGACCCGGTTCAAAATCCGCTGCTGCTGCTGGTGGATATGGAGGATTCAATGGTTCTTCCCATCGGGATCGGTTTCTGGGAGGCCCAGGCGATCGTCTTGAAATTGCAGGGTCATATCACCCCCCGGCCGATGACCCATGATCTGATCAAGCTGTTCTGCGATCGCCTCAACGTCACCGTGGAGAAGGTGCTGGTGAACGATATCCAGGATAGTACCTTTTATGCGGAGATCTATCTGAATACGCCGGAGGGAGCCCAGATGCTTGATGCCCGGCCCAGCGATGCTGTGGCCCTGGCGCTGACCGTGGGCTGTCCGATCTTTATCGGTCAAAAATTGATTCCCTACACCGTCTCGATCAAAGATCTGATCACGGAGCAGGGTTCCGAGCCCGACGGGTTCGGCGACCCCGAAGACAGCGGACCGGTGGTGCATTGATCGAAATCATCCCGGTAAAACCGTAAGGAGTGATTTCGATCCGGATAGCAGTCTGTCTCCTGGAGATTCATATCCCCGAAGCGACTTCATTAAAACAGAAAAGACAGGTGATCGAGAGTCTGCTGAAGCGGTTGCGCAACCGGTTCAATCTCTCTGCTGCCGAAGTGGGTCACCGTGATCTCTGGCAGCGTTCCGAGCTGGGGCTGGCCGCCGTATGCCGGGACAGCGCCAGCGCGGATCGAATGATGGAGCGAGTGCTATCTTTCATCGAGCGTGACAGCCGGGTCAGTATCATCTCTCTGGAAAGGGAGCTTTATTGATTCGCCCGGCCGGGTGGGATGATGAGCGATGATCAGGATAACAGAGCTGGCCCAGGAGCAGGTGAGCCGGGTTGTCCGGAGCGGGGATCTGGCGGTCGATGCGACCGCCGGAAACGGCCGCGATACGCTTTTCCTGGCCCGCCTGGTCGGCCCCGGGGGGCGGGTTTTTGCCTTTGATATCCAGGAGCGGGCCCTTCGCCAGAGTGCGCTACTTCTGGGCGAGAATGAGCTGGCCGAAAGGGTGACCCTGATCCATGCCGGGCATGAAACCATGGCCGCGCATATCGGGGGGCCGGTGGCGGCGGTGATGTTCAATCTGGGCTATCTTCCCGGGGGGGATCATGCCATCACGACCTGTCCGGAGAGGACCGCAGCGGCACTGGCGGCCTCGCTGGAGCTGCTGCGGCCGGGAGGGGTGGTCACCCTGGTGCTCTATCCGGGGCATCCGCCGGGGAAAAAAGAGAGGGAAGCGCTACTCGAGTACTGCTGCTCTCTGGACGGCGCTGCCTGGGGGGTTATTCAGGTCCGGCTGCTCAACCGCCGTGGCGCTCCCCCGGAGCTGCTTGTGCTGAAAAAGTTCACGGATATCTCCTAGCAGCGCAGCCTTTTGTGGGGTGCGCCGCCATGATGGGGCGGCAAGGTAAACCGGGGTTACAGCTTATTGCAGAAACCGGATCAAAGGGAGGGCTGGAGAAGCACGATGACTTCCCGCAATGTCTCAAAAACAGTAGTTAAACGGCTGCCAGTTTATCTGCGTATACTTGATAATCTGATCCTCCGGGATGTGGAGATCGTTTCTTCACGGGGGCTCAGTCTGGAATCGGGATTTTCCGCCGAGCAGATCCGCAAGGATCTGGCCTATTTCGGCGCCTTCGGAACCCGCGGGACCGGCTACAATACGGCCTACCTGCGGGAAAAGCTATTGAAAATTATCGGCCTGGACCAGAAAACGAGGGTTATCGTCATCGGGGCGGGTCACCTCGGAACAGCACTGACCCGCTACAATGCGGTGAAAAATCTTTATGTTGATATCATTGCGGTTTTTGACCGGGACCGCAGGGTTGTCGGGCAGAATATCGGGCAGATCCCGGTGCTGCCCTTCGAGCGAGCCCCGGAAATCATCAGGGAGCACGGGATCAAGGTGGCCCTGATCACGGTCCCCGAAGCCGCGGCGCAAAGGGTGGTTGACGAGATCACCGCTCACGGGATCACCGCCATCCTCAACTTTGCGCCGGCCAAGCTGCACGCTCCGGAGGGGGTTCATATTCAGAACTCCGATCTGACCATCGATCTGCAGAGCCTGATCTACTACAGCACGGCAGAAAAAGAGCGTCTCTCCCGCCTGCAGAAAGAGGCGGAGGAGGCCAAGTCGCAGAAGATGTTGAAGCTCGACTGACCGGCTGCCCGCTGCCGTCCGGCGCGGTGGTGAAGCGCTTTTGGCCTGACGGGTGAAGGGTTAAAGGACAATAACAGATGGGGCAGCCCTCAAGGGCTGCCCCATCGAAGCAGTGCTGAAAGAGGATACCCAAATGCCTTTACCGGTATCCCTTCACCGGGGGAAGGCGGCGCTTACTGCAGCCAGCTCTCGACGACAGCTTCATTTTCAGCAAGCCATTCCCGGGCCGCCTCCAGCGGCTCCGCTCCATCGGCAATCGCTCCGATCACCTCGCCAAGCTGGTAATCTTCCAGGTAATAGTTCTTTAAAAAGGCGGCGACCTCGGGGGCGTCTTCGGATAGACCCTGGCGCGCCATAACATGGATATCCTCCGCTCCACCGTAAATCTCTTTAGGATCCTTCAGGAACTTGAGATCGAATTCGGCGAACTTCCAGTGCGGGGTCCAGCCGGTAACCACGATCCATTCCTCTTCCATGTAGGCATCGGCAAGGGCAGCGGTCATGGCCATGTCGCTGCTCTCGACCAGCTCCAGATCCAGGGCGTAGCCCTCGATCGCCTGTTCGGTGGCGCTCATGATCCCGGCTCCGCCGTCAATACCGACAATCCGGCCGTCGAATTGAGCGACGTGATCGTTTAGCTCCTCGATGGAGGAGATATCGACATACTCGGGAACGACCAAGCCGATGCGGGCATTGTTGTACAGGTGACCGTAATCATCGATCTGATCGCCGTACTGGGCCATATAATCGGCATGGGTCAGCGGCAGCCAGGCGGTGGTCATGGCATCGATATCGCCGTCGGCGATACCCGCATACAGCCCCCCTGCCTCCAGGGATGTGACCGTCACGTCATGATCCAACCGATCCATGATCACCGCCTGGGCCAGGTGCACCGAAGCTTCCGCGCAGGCCCACTGCACATAACCGAGCTTGATCTTTGCAGCGGCTCCCTCCTCGGGAGCGCATCCGGAAATAATAAGCCCGGCCATCAGGACAACCACCAGCAAACCAATTGTTAACCTACCTGTCTTCATCAATAAAAACCTCCTTGATTTAAGAAATGTCATTTACCCCCGGGCTTCGCTTCTTCCAGGCGGCTCCTTGCCCAGGGACTGCGTGATCCGATCAAGAATGATCGCGATGATCACCACGCCCACTCCCCCCTCGAAACCGGCGCCGATCTGCAGCCGGGTTACGCCCCGGTAGACGATACTGCCGAGTCCGCCGGCCCCGATCATGGCCGAAACAACTACCATCGAAAGGGCCAGCATGATGCATTGGTTAACCCCGGCCATGATCGACGGCAGGGCTAGGGGGAGCTGCACCTTGACCAGTTTCTGGAGCGAGGTGGAGCCGAAAGCGGTGGCCGCCTCGATCATCTCCGCCGGCACCTGGCGGATCCCCAGGTTGGTCAGCCTGATCGCCGGAGGCATGGAGAAGACCACCGTGGCCAGAACAGCCGGCACCACGCCGATACTGAAGAGCATCACCGCCGGCAGGAGATAGACAAAAATGGGCATGGTCTGCATGAAATCCAGGATGGGGTGCAGGATCTTCTCGACGAGATCACGGCGCGAAGCGAGGATTCCCAGGGGGATCCCGATGATCAGCGAAATAGATGTTGCCGTGAGAACGAGCGCCAGGGTGAGCATGGTGTCGTCCCACAGATTCAAGTTGATCAGCAGAAGCAGACCGAACAGGGTAAAGACAGCGGTGCCGCGTCCGGCCAGTTTCCAGGCGATCAGGATCAGGATGATGATAAAAACGATGGCGGGAATATATGACAGTGCTGCACCGAAATTCAGAACAAAGTTTTCCACCACCCCGCTGATCGATCTGAAAAGATCCCGGTAATTGCTGCGCAGAAAGAATACTGCGTGATC
Organism: Bacillota bacterium; assembly: GCA_012797095.1. Lineage (GTDB taxonomy): Bacteria > Bacillota > Dethiobacteria > DTU022 > DTU022 > JAAZPQ01. The sequence goes on from JAAZPS010000168.1 coordinate 4,342, forward strand.
AGCCCATTCCCGCAGCGGCAATCGATGCGCCGTCAGAAACTCAAACCAGTGCTCCAGCATTGTTCTTTTCCCCCCTTCCGACCAATCCCGCCAGCACGGAGACACGGACAATTATTCCCAGCAGTTTTCTCTTTTCATCGACCACCGCAATGGGGACCCGGGCTGTTGCGGCCACGGGAAACAGATCCTGAATCGGTGTATCCGGTGAGGTCATCGGGATATCCGTCTCTACGATCTTCTGCAGGGCGTTCTCCCTTTTCTTGACCGCTTCCACCGCCCGATCAACGGTGACAATACCGACAAGGGTGCGGTCGTGGCCGATGACGAAGATGCTGGAGAGAGCTTCTTCCCTCATCTTGCGCAGGGCTACCCGGGGACCGTCACTGGCCGAGATATGGGCTGTTGGGCGGATCATGATATGCTCCGCCTTGAGTATTCTGGAGCGGTCGACATCGTTGACAAAATTGGCGACATATCCGGTCGCCGGGTTGGTCAAGATCTCCTCGGGGGTACCGATCTGATCGATGGAGCCGTCTTTCATGATCGCGATCCTGTCGCCCAGCTTGAGGGCCTCGTCGAGATCGTGGGTAATAAAGATGATTGTTTTGCGCATCTTTTCCTGCAGCTCCATCAGCTCCTCCTGCATCTCCTTGCGGATGAGCGGGTCAAGAGCGCTGAAAGGCTCATCCATCAGCAGAACGTCGGGATCAACCGCCAGGGCCCGGGCCAACCCGACCCGCTGCTGCATTCCGCCGCTGAGCTGCTCCGGATATACATCGGACCATTCCTTCAGGCCGACACTCCCCAGCACTGCCTGGGCTGTCTTTTCACGGGCCTCCTTCTTGATCCCCTGGATCTCCAGGCCGTAAGCCACATTCTGCAGGATGGTCCGGTGCGGCAGCAGGGCAAAATGCTGAAAAACCATGGCCACTTTTTCCTGCCTGAGCAGGCGCAATTCCCGGGGGGAGAGGCGGGTGATATCCTTATCGTCAAAAAATATCTCTCCCGATGTCGGCTCGATCAAACGGTTGATACAGCGGATCAGCGTCGACTTGCCGCTGCCCGACAACCCCATCACCACGAAGATCTCGGCCTGCTTCACGGAAAACGAAACCCGATTGACCCCCACGGTATGGCCCGTTTCCCTGAACAGTTTTTCCTTGGAGGCCCCCCCTTGCAACCTTTTCAGATATCGCTTGGGATTGGGGCCGAAGATCTTGTAAAGATTCCTGATTTCAATTTTAGGCACCATCTTATTCCCCCTCATAAAAAAAGCACTCCAACCTCCTGTGCAGAGGTTAGAGTGCCTGGGTTTCGCCAAATCGACTCACCCTAAACCACAGTTATCTGTAGTCTACCACTGGCCCTTCCAGAACCAGTAAAGGCCCCAGTTCTCCTTCTCGATTTTTCACTTGCGGTTTCTGCAGGTTGAAGGTCCTAACCCCAGTCCACCAACCTGTTGACGTCCTGGGACTCGAAACCGGGCGTACTACCACAAGCTACTTCACCATTGCGCCAATTCAAGGGTGCAAATGATAGTTTCGATAGTAACACAGACCCGGCGGATTGTAAAGCCCCGGTTTCATTTCCGGTGGATTGCCGGTTATCCGGATGGGGGGATTGATCAGATTGGCTGCTGCCGGTAAAATAGTGGGGCGGAGAGCAAAAATATCGACATTGGGTTGACTTTCAGCGGGTGGTTGTATTATACTGAGTTTACACGCGGAGCTGTGGTGTAGCGGTTAACATGCCGGCCTGTCACGCCGGAGATCGCGGGTTCAATTCCCGTCAGCTCCGCCATTTTTTGCCGAGATAGCTCAGTCGGTAGAGCAGCGGACTGAAAATCCGCGTGTCCC
>JAAZPS010000169.1 GCA_012797095.1 Bacillota bacterium
AGGCAAGGATTTCTCCGCAGGCATCGATCTTGTGGGGATGGCACCGATGGTTCCGTCAATGGCGGAAGGAGATCGGAGTGCCAGGGGAATGAACCGGCTTTTTCAGGCAATCTATCCCATTCAGGAGGCCTTGAGCACCATTGAAAGGTGTGCCAAGCCCGTCATCTGTGCCTTCCACGGTTACTCCATCGGCGCCGCCCTGGATCTGGGAGCCGCCTGCGATATCCGCCTGGCCTCGGCAGATGCCCGGATCTCGCTGCGAGAGACAGCCCTCGCTTTTATCGCCGATCTGGGCGTTCTGCAGCGGCTGCCCCATATCGTTGGCCAGGGCATCACCAGAGAACTGGCCTTTACCGCCCGCTTTATCGATGCAGAGCGGGCCAAAGCGATCAATCTGGTCAACGAGCTTTATCCGGATAAGGAAACACTGCTTCAAGGCGCCGGGGAGCTGGCCCTGGAGATCGCCGCCCAGGCACCGCTGGCAGTCCAGGGAACCAAGGAGGTGCTCAATTACTGCCGGGGCAAAAGTATCGCCGACGGCCTGGAATACGCCGCCGCCCGGAGCGCCATGATCCTTCCCTCGGAGGATCTGACCGAAGCGGTGCTCTCTTTTGTTGAAAGAAGAAAGCCCCAGTACAAAGGCAAGTGATCGTCTTGGGCGGAGCAGAATCCGGAAAAGGATTCTCCGCCACCTTGAAGGAGCTGAACAGGTTTGCCCGGGAAGAACAAGAGCGGTTTCATGGGGGAGTTTTCCGGATCGATCGGTGATCTGGGAACCTTCCTGCCCTATGTCCTCGGAGCCATCTCCGTCGCCGGGTTCAATCCGGCGAGCATCTTCACCGGTTTCGGCATTTTTTATATCTTCTGCGGCTGGTTTTACCGGATCCCGATGGCAGTGCAACCGATGAAGGTCGCCTCGGCTGCTGTGCTCATTCATCAGCTGACCCCGGGTGAGGTGGCCGCAGCAGGGCTTATTGTTGGTGCGGTCCTGCTGCTGCTGGGGGTAACGGGGCTGATCAATATTATCGGACGGATCACGCCGGCAGCGGTGATCAGCGGTATCCAGGTGGGGCTGGGACTTTCCCTGGCCGTGCTCGGCGTCAAATTGATCGTTACCGAGCCGCTCATCGGCTGGCCGATCTTGCTGCTGATGCTGCCCCTGCTCAACAGCAAACGTTTTCCCGCGGCCATCGCCGCGGTGCTGGCCGGGGTGGCCCTCAACTTCCTGATGCACCGCGGACTGCCCCTTCCGTCGATCTCCCTGGGAATATATCTGCCCGAGATAGCCCTGCCGGCTGCCGCCGACTTCAACCGGGGCTTTTTCCTGGCCGCCCTGCCGCAGCTGCCCCTGACCCTGGCCAATGCCGTTCTCGTAACCACGGCCCTCTCCCGGGAGCTGTACGGCGCCCGCGCCGCCAGGGTGAGCGACCGCAATCTCTGCCTCACCATGGGCGCAGCCAACTTGATCTCCTCTCCCCTGGGCGGATATATGATGTGCCACGGTGCCGGCGGGGTTGCTGCACACCACCGCTTCGGCGGAAGGAGCAGCTATACATCCTATATCATCGGCGCGGCCCTGCTGGCGGTGGGGCTTTTCCTGGGAAAAGACGGCGCCGCACTTTTCGCCCTGATCCCCGAAGCCGCTCTCGGCTGTCTTTTGTTCTACAGCGGCATCGATCTGGCCTCGGCGGCCAAAAAGATCGAGCAGCGGCAGGACTTTTACGTGATCCTCGCTGTTGCCGCCCTTTCGCTGGCGATAAACCCGGCGGTCGCTTTTGCCGCCGGATTCATCCTGGCCAAGAGCATCGAGAAGAGATGGGTCAAGATCTGATTTCGGGAAAGCGAGCTGCTTCAAAACTGCTGAGAGGAAACCGGCGCTTCCGGAAAGGGGCGCCGGTTCATTTTTTTCTGAAATATTCCCGGAAAGCAGGTCGGCCGGGGCCAAGCGCAGGAGCGGGGATAAGTTCCCCGATCACCCCCGGGTCGTATCCCCGGCCCGGATCACCTCGCGGTAGGCCCATTCCAGCCAGAGCAGGGCCCGCTCCAGATCGGATTGCTCGACAGTGGCACCGCACCAGAAACGCAAGCCCGGCGGGGCATCGCGGTAGGAGGCAATATCGTAGGCAGCCTGCTCTTCTTCCAGAAGCCTGAGCAGCTGCTGCAACTTCTCCGGCGGCAGCTCCACCGTCAGGCAGACACTGGTATTGGAGCGGATCGCCGGATCGGCCGCCAGAAAATCGATCCACTCGTGAGCAGCCACGAATGCGGCAATCACCCCGAGGTTGTCCCGAGAGCGCCGGATCAGGGCCGGGAGCCCCCCGATGGAGCGGGCCCATCGCAACGCCGCCAGATAATCCTCGTTGCAGAGCATCGAAGGGGTATTGATCGTGGAGCCCTCGAACAGAGAGCGGAGCAGCTTGCCGCCCTCCTTCAGCCGGAATATCTTCGGAAGCGGCCAGGGCGGGGTATATGTTTCGATACGGCGCACGGCGCGGGGCGAAAGGACCAGCATCCCGTGGGCCGCTTCCCCACCGAGCACCTTCTGCCAGGAAAAGGTCACCACATCGAGCTTTTCCCAGGGGATCTCCATGGCAAAGACCGCCGAGGTGGCATCGCAGATCGTCAGCCCTTGCCGATCGGAGGGGATGAACCCGCCGTCGGGCACCTTGACCCCGCTGGTGGTCCCGTTCCAGGTGAAGACCAGATCGCGGGAAAAGTCGAGGCGCGAGAGATCGGGCAAAAGACCGTAATCGGCGGAGATCACCCGCAGATCTTTCAGCTTCAGCTGCTCTTCAATGTCATGGGCCCAGCCCCGACCGAAGGCTTCGAAGCAGAGCACATCGACCGCTCTGGCCCCCAGCAGATTCCAGAGGGCCATCTCCACAGCCCCCGTATCGGAAGCCGGCACGATCCCGACCAGGTAATCTTTGGGGATGCCGAGGATCTCTCCGGTCATCCGGATCGATTGAAGTAAGCGGGAGCGGCCCAGGGCGCTGCGATGAGAGCGGCCCAGCGGAGCATCCGCCAGCGCCTCGAGGCTGTAGCGGGGATACTTGGCGCAGGGCCCGGAAGAGAAAAATGGGTTTTCAGGTTTCAGGGTCGGTTTTGGATTCATTGATGCAGCTCCTTCCGATAATCGGCCGGCCCGGTTAGCTTGCCGGATATCTTTCGATTGTGATTGAACAAAATTCTTCGGTTGATTGAAAGCGCTCATTTTTCCGTTAGAGCAACCGCCCCAGCACGAAGATCCCCCAGACCACAATAACCAGGATCACCATCGCAAAACCGAACAGCACCGCCAGATAGGTCAAGACACTCTCTCCGGTGGTGATGCTGCGGCTTTCCCGCAGGGCAATTACCCACAGGACCAGCACCCAGATTCCCACACCCAGCGAGAGGACGCCCCCCAGGACCGCCCCCGCGGTCCCGCCAACCCTTTTCAGCAGCTCGGCCACCGGGTTCAGAATGGCGGGAAACTGGGCAAAGCCCAGGGCTGAAAAGAGGCCCCAGAAATCGCCGCTACCCTTGAAAAGACGTGAAACCAGATGCAAAAGTCCGGTAATGATCAGAAGACCGACCAGGGAACCGGCAACCTGCACAAGGATATTCGGCGGAGGGAATTCAACGATCTGTTCCAGGGCGGAATAATCCGCGTTCATGGCACCGAACAGGGCCACAGCGGTAAATATCGCCAGGGCCCAGCCCACCGGTTTTTCCCGGGCGATCTGATTCAGGGCAGCCGCCGGTTTCCGGATCACCCCGTCAAGCAGTTCGAGGATATTCATCCCTGCAGTACCTCCTTCTCCTCAATATAACCCCCAGAGCCGCCGGCCCGCTACTGCAGGATCAAACGCGGCAGCCGGTTGATCTGCTGCTGCAGATGCTCCAGAAGCTGGATCTCGGGAGCCGTATTCAGCTTATCAGCCAGGAGCGCAACTTTCAAGGTCAGCCCCGAGAGTTGCTCCCAGAAGGAGGGCGCGGGAAATTCGTATCTCTCCGGCTTTTCAAGACCGGCGATCTCACCGGCCCAGGTCACCGCCTCATCGATACCGCCCAGCCGGTCCACCAGACCCAGCTCCAGCGCCTGGGTACCGGTATAGACCTGCCCCGTTGCCAGCTCCAGCACCTTCTCCCGGTCAAGGCCCCTTCCCGCAGCCACATCGGCGACAAATTGATCGTAGATCTCGTCGGAGAGCTCCTGCATCAGCCTGCGCTCCTCGGCGGTCAACTCGCGCGAGAGCATATCCTTGTGCCGGCCGCTCTTGATCACCTCCACCTTCAGGCCCAATTTCTCGTAGAGCCCCTCCATATCGATCACCTGGGTGATCACCCCGATGGAGCCGGTCAGGGTGCCTGGTTGAGCAACGATCCCTTTGGCCGGGGCAGAGATATAGTAGCCCCCCGAGGCGGCCATATCGCCCATCGATACGACCAGGGGCTTGGGAAATGACTTAATACCGGCCGCAATCTGCTGGGAGGCGGCGACGGAGCCGCCGGGGCTGTTCACCCTGAGCACGGCTGCCTTGATACTGTCATCCGCCGCAGCTTTCTGCAGCTGTGTCTCCACGTAGCGCGGCGTGACCCCACCGGACAGGCCGATCGCCCCGGAGCCTTCCTCGATGGTCCCCTGGAGATAGATCACCACCACCCGTTCCCTGCTTCCCGAAGATAGAGAGCTCCCGCGGGAGCCGGAGGCCAGCCAGACCGCCGAGAACAGCGCTGCTGCGACGAGCAATACAATCAACCATTGACGTCCTTTCATCCAGATCCGTCCCTTCTCTGATTTATCGATTCCTCGGCCTTACCGGAACCGTCCGCCTGCAGCCGGCGGTCCCTACAGAAAGTATTCCCCGCCCCGCCGGCCGCCGCATGCTGGAATATTATCACACCACCGCCCTTTCAGAAAGGACCGTAGCCCAGCCAGACCGCCGCGGTCAGCGCCAGGGCGGTGATCAGCAGAACGATCAGCTGTAGCAGGCCGATCCAGCGGAACCATTTCGTGTAGCTCACCGTGGTCAACCCCAGGCAGAGCAGCAGCACCGGATTGGTTGGATAGAAGACATTGGAGAAGCCGTCGCCGAAACAGAAAGCGAGAACCATCGTCTGGCGGGTCAACCCGGAGAGGTCGGCCAGCGGTGTGAGGATGGGAATAAGCAGAGCCGCCTTGGCCGAGGCTGAGCCGATGAAAAAGTTCACTGCCAGGACCAGGCCATAGATCAGGTAGGCGGCCAGGTACGAGGAGACACCGGTGATCAACCCCGCGGCATGGTGGACCACGGTATCCATGACCCCACCCCGCTCGATGATAAAGCTCACGCTCATGGCCATGAGTATGAGGACGATCCCCGGGGCCACCCCGCCCACGCCCTTCAGGAAAGTGCGCACCACCTCCCGGCCGGAGAGACCGCCCCGGAAACCGGCGCCCACACCGGCGATAAGGTAAAGCAGGGCGATGGCCGGCAGCGAAAGATCGGCAAACTGCGGCAACAGGTTGGCCGCGGCGATCACCCCCAGGATCCCGCCGAAACAGCACAGAAACCAGGTTACCGCCCTGTTGATCCCCCTTCCCCCGGCGGAGGGTGCTTCCGGAGCACTCCGGGCAGCGTGGTAGAATTGCTGCTGCCTCTCCCGATCTTCGGCAAAGATCAGGGAACGGCGCGGATCCTGCTCGATCTTTCTGGCGTGGCGCACCAGGAAGAGGCAGAGCAGCCCGTACAGCAGGGCGAAGATGAGCAGGCGAAAAGCGGCCCCCGAGAAAACGGGCAGCCCCGCCATCCGCTGGGAAAGGCCGATGGAATAGGGGTTGGAGATGGCCACGGCAAAGCCGAAGCAGATCGAGAGCAGGCTCATCCCCAGCCCGAGGAGAGCATCCCACCCCATATTGTAGGCCAGGATCACCACCAGCGGCGCCAGGGCAACGACCTCCTCGAACATCCCCAGGGTCGAACCGAAAACCATGAACAGAAGGGAGACCAGACAGATCAGCAGGTAGCGGCTTTTACCGAAGCGGCCGACAATTTTGGCAATGAGCTCCCTGAAAACCCCGACGCGGTTGAGCACGGCAAAACCACCGCCGATAAAAAGAATCAGCAGCGAGATCACGATCACCACCGCTGAATTCTCGGAAGCGTAGAGCACCTCCACCGGCGCAGTCAGCCAGCGGTACACCGGCAACGGTTCTCTTTCAACGAGATGAAACGATTGCGGATCAACCAGCTCCTTTCCATCCACCAGAACGCGCTCGTAACTACCCGCAGGGATCAGCTGCGTGAGCACACCGGAAAGGATGATCAAGCATAAGATGATCACTGCTGTGGTGATAAAGGCCTTCTTCCCTATTCTTATCTCCGCAGATTCCGACAGATCGATCGCCCCCCGCTCTTGACTCAAAAGGTGTTATTGTTTTCTTTACCACCCCTGGAATAACCTTTTTTCTCCGATCCGGTTCTTACCGGCCCCGGACTGCCGCTCTCACCGGGCGCCTGCCGGGCGAAACCTCGTTGCCCCGGCGCCTTTCCGGTGATACTATCTAAGGAGCAGCGATCCGGGAGGGAAGCAGATGCGGGTAATTGCCGGAACAGCAGGGGGAATCAGGCTGAAAACCCCCCGGGGAGGGGCGGTCAGGCCCACTGCGGCACGGGTTAAGGAGGCGCTCTTCAATATTTTAGGGCCTCGCCTCCCCGGTGCTCTTTTCTGGGATCTCTTCGCCGGCAGCGGCGCCATCGGGATCGAGGCCCTCAGCCGGGGAGCAGCGGAAGCGCTCTTTGTTGAAAAGGAGAGGGCCCACCTGGCCTATGTTGAAGAAAACCTCTCCCGGACGAAATTGACCGCCCGGGCCAGGCTGATCCGGCAGGATGTTATGCTGGCGCTGCCGCAGCTGGGCCGGGAAAAAAAGCAGGCCGATCTGATCTTTGCCGATCCGCCCTACCAGGAGAGAATCGTCCCCGGGCTGCTGGAGGCGGCCGACCGGTGCCGGCTGCTGCGCCCCGGCGGCCTCATCGTGCTGGAGCTCTTTGCCCGCCACCGCTTCTGGCCGCAGGATCATCCCGCAATAGATCTGAGAAGATATGGCGGCACCAACCTGATCTTCATCGAAGCAAGCGCCCTTGCCGCCTGCCGCAGGGATGGAAACTTTGACGCGTAGGACTTGCTGAGACAAACCTTTTAGCCCTGTTTCCCTAGATTGAACATCCGGCAGACCCGCAGCTACCGCCCTTTTCCGCTGTAGAAAAAAGCAGCCTGCACCGAGCGAACGATATAGAGCACCGCTGCCAGAACGGTGAGCAGTCCCAAAAATAGCAGCACCTGATTGAGCATGAAAAGTGTCCGCGAGCACCAGAAGGAGAGATTGCTGCACGGGACCGTCTGCAGAAATACGGGGAGAGCTGCCCGGCCGAGCAGTTTTCTACCGGGCCCCAGCAGGAAGGCGGTGAACAGTCCGGCGATGAAGGTATGGATCGCCCGGGCTGCCAGGTAGGGGGCCAACCTCAGATCGGTTCTGGAGATGATGCTGGCCACCTGAAAATGGACCGAGAGACCGCTCCAGGCGATGATCATCCCTATGGCGATGAGCCTTTCCCCCATGGGCGCCCCGGCAGCCCCGGCCGCAGCCTGGCAGCCCAGGTCAATCTCGAAAAAGCCGCTGACCAGGGGAGCAGCCAGGGCCGGGCTGAGCCCGACCAGATTCAGCAGGGCGGTCACCCCCCGGCCCAGAAAAGCGACCACCCCGATAAGCTCGAGGATGCGGATAACGACAGCCAGCAGGATGATAAAACCGCCGACAAGGAGCAGGGTCTCGACCGATCTGTGGATCGCCTCCCCCATCAGACGGCCCAGGGGGCGCCCGTCTTTTTCCCGTGCCTCCACCAGAGCCTGCAGCGCCCGGCTGAACAGAAAACCCCGCCGCGGGACCTGCTCTGCCGTGGCCGCCTCCCTCTGGCGGTAAAAGCGCATCAGAAAACCGAGGGTCAGGCTGGAAAGATAGTGGGCCAGCATGATCGTCAACCCCGCCTCGGGGTGGCCGAGCATCCCCACGGCAACGGCACCGATCATGAAGAGGGGGTCCGCGGTATTGGTGAAACTGAGCAACCTCTCCGCCTCGACCCGGTTGCACAGGTTCTGGGTTCGCAGCTCCGCCGTCAGGACTGCGCCGATGGGAAAGCCCGAAGCCAGCCCCATGGCCATGACAAAAGAGCCGGAACCGGGCACGTTGAACAGAGGGCGCATCACCGGTTCCAGGAAAACACCCATCATATGAACAACACCGAGACCGATCAGGATCTGTGAAATGACGAAGAATGGAAGCAGGCCGGGAAAGACAATATCCCACCAGATATGCAGCCCGGCCACGGCCGCCTCGAAAGCATCCTTGGGAAAGCGCACCATCGAGACAGTCAAGAAGATGGCGCAGAAAGCGATCAGATAGCTGTAAAGAGCCTGTTTATGCCGCGGCAGCTCATCTTTTTGACGGTACAGCAGGTAGAAAAACAGCAAAATTACTGCAGCAGAGACAGCCAAACGCAAAGGGCTTTCCTCCTCGACAGGCTATAGTCTATTATAGTGAGCGAGGAAAGCCCTTAGACCAGTTTTATAAAAAGGCCGCTTTCAAGCGGTTGCGTCCCATTTCCCTTCGCTGCGCAGCTGCTCGACAATCCCTTCCGCCAGATTCTTCAGCTCGCGTTTATCCACCTTGGCCACCCTGGTCAGGGGAAAATCCTTATCCTGGGGCCAGATCTCGACATGCTGCGGTCTTTTGTAGGCGGCAATGCCCTTGCAGTGCTCCTCGATCTCCGCGGTGGTCAATTCGACGCCCTTCTTCGGACGGATAAAGGCAAAGATACCTTCATCAAAGATCTTGTGCTTGATCCCGACCACATCGACCAGATCGACCTTCTCATGAGAGGCGATGTGATCCTCCACCTCATCGGGGAAGACCTGGTACCCCTTCTGCTTGATCACAAATTTTTGTCTCCCCGAGAGAAACAGGGCCCGGTTGGGGCCGACCATCCTGTAGTAGCCCATATCCCCGGTGTAGAGCACACCGTCCCGGGAGACCGCCTTCGCTGTTTCTTCCGGAAGATTGTAATAGCCCTTGAAGACGATGGGCCCGTGCACGCAGATCTCCCCGACCTCCCCGTCGGGAAGCTCCTTACCGGCGGTGCCGTCAGCCTGCATCGGCTCGCGCACGGTAACCGGCGCCAGCTCATCGAAAGCAGCCCCGACCTGGCCGGCCATCTCTTCAACGGTAATACCCGAGGCGGTAAAGGTGTAGAAACCGGCCGTTTCGGTCATCCCCATCCCCGTACCGAAATTGGGCGCCATCTTCGCCATCTCCCTCAAAAATACACTGTCCACGGCAGAGCCGCCGTAGATGGCGAAGCGCAGGCTGCTCAGATCAAAGTCGCCGTACTCGGGAAGGGCCCATTCCAGGCGGTACTGGGTTGGAATCTGACCCAGCACGGCGATACGGTATTTTTCGATCGCCTCCAGGGTCGCCTTCGGATTGAAGATCTGCAGCAGATGGGCCGTGCCGCCCAGATAGAGCGTGGTCATCAGCTGCTCGGTAACACAGCCGACATGGCTGGGCGGCAGATTGATCAGCATCCGCATCTCTTCCCTGCCGATCTCGCGGCCAATCCCCCGGGCCAGCACCTCATTCTGAATAATGATATTCTCATGGCTCATCACCGCCGGTTTGGGCTCACCGGTTGTCCCGGTAGTAAAGATGATCAGGGCCGGGGTATCCGTATCGATCGCAGCAGCGGCTTTCTTCAGTTTCCCCTGGAAAAGATCCTTGATCTTCAAAAGGATCAGCTTCCCCTTCTTCATCATATCGGTGATCGCCATCGCTCCGTCCAGCAGCTCCCCCGGCTGCGGATCAGGGGTAAACTGGACCAGATACTCAACATAGGGGCAGTTCTCCCGGACCGCTTTCCCCACCTCACGAAAATCGCGCAGCGGTGTTTTGCCCAGGAAAAAGAAAGCTTTGGGCTTGATCTTGCCCAGATCGCGAACCACTTCCGTCTCTTTGAGACGCACATCCAGGGGAGCAATGATCGCTCCGATCTTGAAACAGGCGTACATCAAGATAACATGCTCGGGAATAAGTACCAGCATCGTGGCAACGCGGTCACCCTTTTTGATACCGAGGTCAAGAAGCCTCAAGGCGAAGAAATCCACCATGGTGAGAAACTGTTTGTAGGTCACTGTTTTGCCGTCGTCAAACTGGATCAGGGCCGGTTTCTGAGGATCGACCCGCGCCCATTTCTCCGGATAATCATTCAGCAGCGGCAACTTCCATTCCTGAGACATCACTTTTCCTCCCTTGATCGGTTTGATTTGGTAAAATCTTCACCAGTTTCGCCAAAGATTGTCTTTTAAAAAAACAAACTCATCTGTTAATATTCTAATTTAAAGATAAATTATATTGGCCCTTTCGTCAAGCTATTTTTGAAAGGGAAGATGAAGGGAATGAGTCAAAGGAACAGACCCCTGAGTCAAGGGGACGGTGACTTTGACTCACGGGCTAAGAGCTCACGATGGTGCAGGGGGACTGAGTCAAGGGGACGGTGACTTTGACTCACGGGCTAAGAGCTCACGATGGTGCAGGGGGATAGCTGCAATCTCGCGATGAGTCAAGGGGACAGTGACTTTGACTCACCATATATCATAGGATGGTTCCGCTGAGTCAAGGGGACGGTGACTTTGACTCACGGGGCTAAGAGCTCACAATGGTGCAGGGGGATAGCTGCAATCTCGCGATAACGATCAGTTTGGTCAGCCCCCGGTGTACCAGAAGACCCGCTGGGCCTTACCGGGGGGTGCCGGATGGTCAAGGACCACACCCCCAAGATGACTGGCAGGGGGAACCGGTCCGCACAATTGCATTGCGGCCCTCCCGTGGTTTAGCGAAGCACTTCCTGCAGCGCCGTCAGGAAGCGCTCGTTTTGCTCCTCAGTACCGCAGGTAACCCGGATATGGGTGGGAAAACCGAAGATATCACCGCTGCGGACAATGACTCCTCGCCGCAGCAGCACTTCAAACAGCTGCCTCGAATCAACGCCAGCATCGACAAAGACAAAGTTGCCCCCGCTGGGCGCAACTTGCAGCCCCAGCCGCTGCAACCTTTCCGCAAGCTGACGCCGCCCTTTTTCAACCAGCTCCAGGCTGCGAGCCAGGTGCTCCTCATCCTCCAGCGCAGCAGCAGCGGCAATCTGGGCCGGCGTATTTACATTGAAGGGTTCCCTGACCCTGTTGAGATCGGCGATCACCCCGGCTGGGGCAAAGCCGTAACCGACCCGTAGGCCGGCCAGGCCGTAGATCTTGGAAAAAGTCCGCAGCACGATCAACGGCCGTCCCTGCCTGATATAGTCGAATCCGTCAGGGTGCTCGCTGCCAGCATACTCGATATAGGC
>JAAZPS010000170.1 GCA_012797095.1 Bacillota bacterium
CCGTTCCTCGAATAATTGCAATCTCCGATTTAAAGCCACAGCCTCCAGGCACCCCTATATAGATTAGGCATGGCGCAGAAATATCCTTTTAAATCATCCCTTTCCACAACCGACTGGATTATCTTATTACCAAAAGCAATCAAAAGATCCATTACGGGCGATCTGTTTTACCAGCACCCATTTCAATTACACTCATTTTACGGGGTGGCTTCATCGACCCCACCGATTACAAAAATGAACCATGGTCACATCAATGGATAAGGAATAAAGAGAAGGTGGGCAGTTTTGGATCTTTCTCCAATTCTGTGGTTGACTGGTTGACGGCTGAATTTGAAGAACGGAATAAAGATGTACATAAAAATTGGCTCCCCAGGCAGGACTCGAACCTGCAACCTACCGGTTAACAGCCGGTCGCTCTGCCATTGAGCTACTGAGGAACCTTCAAATGTATTATAAGGGATCAACCTGATTGCGTCAAGATCATGAAAGATATTTAAACAAGGGATCCACCGGGCCGCGGCCCAAGATTTTACGCCTGTTACCACACCCCAGTCAAAAGCCTTCACGCAATGAACGAGATCCTTCGCTCCGCTCAGGATGACGCTCATGAAAACCCTAAGCAAGGCGAGGGATACGCTATATCGTTAGCATAGGCTATCTCGGCCTCACTTTCAACGGTATACCGTAAATCATTTGTGAAGTTGATTGTTATTCTTTTACTGAGCATGGTAACACTGCCAGCGAACTCTTTTACCCTATTCCCCATCCTTCCTGTTCTGGATCCTGTTGACAATAATGGTCGTTACGGAGATAACGACAGCCACACCGGCCGTCCAGAACATTATGGGAGCCGTCCTTCTTTCAACCTCGGCCGGGTTGCTGAAACTTGCGCTTTTGATAAGCAACAGAATCAGCGCTGAAATAGCGACCGCCAAAGCAACAGTGATTAACACCCTGAAAATAGGTTTTTGCTCTTCCGGGGCCGGCCCGACAAAGGCATTGGCCAGGATCAGACGGACAACGTAGATCCCCGAGCAGGTCATCAAAATGACCATGACATTTTCCGGATATTCCAGCCACCGGAAACCAAACCCCTGCAGGCCCATATCGATAAGCAACAGATAGAAGAGCATCAGGAACGCCTGGTTGCCGATCTTGTTTTTCCTTTGCACCTGCATTTCATCGAGTCCCTTACCGGTCATGATACTCATCCTCCCAGAAAATATCGTTCAATGTTTTATTCAGCTCCCTGCATATGGAGATACATAGATTGATCGTGGGATTGTAATTCCCGTTCTCGATGGCGTTGATCGTTTGCCTGGTTACACCGACCGCATCGGCCAGGTTTTTTTGGGATAGGTCTTTTGCTGCTCGCGCAGACTTGAGTTTCAGATTCTTGCCCAACAGATCACCTCAAATATCGCTCGTGCGACCAACCGTTTGTCCGGGATAATAGTACTATATAATTAACCATATGTCAAATATATAATACATTATGGTATATTTATTTTACATAAAGTTTTCGGATCGGGTTTTCCTCGGGGTTATAATGTTGAATCGTTTTGCTTGAAATTTCCTGCTGCAGAGGAAGTTGAACAACCCTGAAAACCTATCTTTTTTTCCGAAAGTAAATTATTCAAGCCTGACCCCATGAGGGCTGTTGAAAACGGGTAAAAGCCTCCGTACAGATGATCATCGGTGTGATTATTGAGGGTAAAATGTGGGCGAATACAATTTTCGAAAAGAGAAACGGTGGCAGGCGGGGCGAATTTATCCTTTCAACTTCAGAAATCGAACGGAGCGCTGGCAGGCGGGGGTGAAACCCCGCCACCAAAGGTTGCTTCGGTGCCAGGGGACCGTTGGAACCGCGCAGCCGCGGCTCCCGTCCCTACTCGAGATAATCCTTCAGCTGTTTGCTGCGCATGGGATGGCGCAGCTTGCGCAGCGCTTTGGCCTCGATCTGACGGATCCGTTCCCGGGTAACTCCGAAATACTGTCCAACCTCTTCCAGGGTCCTAGAACGGCCGTCGTCAAGTCCGAATCGCAGGCGCAGCACCTTCTCTTCTCGCGAGGTGAGCGTATCTAGTACATCCTCGAGCTGCTCCTTGAGCAGCTCGAAGGCCGCTGCATCCGCCGGTGCCTGTGCTTCCTGATCTTCGATAAAATCACCGAGATGGCTGTCATCCTCTTCGCCGATCGGTGTCTCCAGGGAGACCGGTTCCTGGGAGATCTTCAGGATCTCACGGACCCGGTCCTCGCTGATATTCATTTCCCGGGCAATCTCTTCGGGGGCAGGTTCCCGGCCAAGTTCCTGGACCAGCTGCCGCTGGATCCGGATCAGTTTGTTGATCGTCTCGACCATATGCACCGGGATACGGATGGTGCGGGCCTGATCGGCGATCGCCCGGGTGATCGCCTGACGGATCCACCAGGTTGCGTAGGTGCTGAATTTATAGCCCTTGCGGTAATCAAATTTTTCGACCGCTTTGATCAATCCGAGGTTCCCTTCCTGGATCAGATCCAGAAAGAGCATCCCCCGGCCGACATACTTTTTGGCAATGCTGACCACCAAGCGCAGATTTGCCTCCGCCAGGCGGCGCCTGGCCTCTTCACTGTTGTTCTCGATCGCTTTGGCCAGCTCCACCTCTTCTTCAGAAGTGAGCAGTGAAATCTTGCCGATCTCCTTCAGATACATCCTTACCGGATCGTTAATCGCCACCCCTCCGGGCAAAGAAAGATCTTCCTCCTCTTCTGTCCTGGTCGCATCCTCGGTCTCGACAGCTTTCTCTGTCTCCCTGGCAACAGAGCTTTTGCCGTTTCCGGCGGTCTCATCCACTATTTTGATTCCCTGTTCCGCCAGGTGATCATAAAAACGATCGAGCGCTTCCACGGAGAGCTCGTAAGACTGCAGAGTATCAGTGATCTCTTTATAAGAAAGAGAGCCTTTGCTTTTGCCGCGCCCGATAAGATCGCGCTGGACTTCTTTCAGGGATGCAACTTTCTCTATTTCTTTAGCCATGCAAATTCTCCCCTCCCCCGGAACGATAGGAAGCTCCTTTAAGTCTCTTAATCACCTGCAAATGCTCCTGAAGTATTTTTTTGGCATAGTCGTTGTACTCTTTTTTCTTGTCGATCTCTTTCAATTCCTTCTGCTGCAATTCCTGTTGCCTGGCTAGTTTTTCCCGATTTATTCTTTCAATACAATCACCGGTCATGCGAAGCAGCATCTTGCTCTCCAGATCCTGCAGGCTCGGGTCCGTGGAGGCGGTTGCAATCATCCGGTGAATGGCGTTATCGGAAAAACAATCAACCAGCAGCTCACCGCTGACCGGCCGCCCTTCCTCTTTCAATTGAAATATCGTTTCAACAACCTGCCGCAGCGGCCCCTCCTGAAAATCGGCAGCCTCCAGCGAACCGGAGACTATCTCAACGGCCTCTTCGCTCTGCATCATCAAGGAAAGAAGCATCTTCTCGGCCGGATTGGCTTTCAGCTGATCCGTACCCTTATTCTGATCCTTTAATTGCAGATTATGACCGGGATAGGATTTTTGCCCCTTCAGTTTCCGCTGAAGTTCCCTCCGGACCGCTCCTTCGGAGACACCGAGCTCCTCGGCGACCCCCTTGAGATAGATCTCACGCTCCACCAGGTTCGGAATTTCCCGCAGCACCGTGAGCGACTCTTCCAGAAAGCGCCGCCGACTTTCCTCGGAAGAGGGATCGCAGCGCTTCTTTAAAACAGCGAGACGGTACCGGTTGAGGGGCTGCGCCCGGCTGAGAATATCTTCAAAATAGGCCGCTCCCCGCTGCCGGATCAACCCGTCAGGATCGCTGCCCTCGGGCAGCACGGCTACCTCGACCAGGCAGCCGGAGTCCTGCAATATTTTCAGTCCCCGCCATGCTGCCGCCTCGCCGGCGCTGTCGGCATCATAGGCGATGATCACCTTTTCCGCCTGTGAGCGGATCAGCCGTCCCTGGGCCGGGGTCAGCGCCGTTCCCAGCGAAGCGACTATATTCTTGATCCCGGCCTGGAAGGCGGTGATAACATCGGTGTAGCCTTCGACGATTATCGCAGTCTTGCTGAGCCGGATCTCGCGCCGGGCCAGATGCAGGCCGTAAAGGTAGGTCCCCTTTTCAAAGACCGGCGTCTCCGGCGAGTTCAGATATTTGGGACCGCTTCTGTCCCCCTCTTCCAGGGCTCTGGCCCCGAAACCGACCACCTCGCCGCTCAAGTTGCAGATGGGAAAAAGCAGCCGATCCCTGAAACGGTCGTAGTAACCGCTGCTCTGGCGGGGGGAAACCAACCCTGCCTTCAACAGAAGTTCTCCCTCGATCCCCTTTTTTTTAGCAAAGTCGCCCAGGCTCTGCCACCCAGGCGGGGCATATCCCAGATCAAAAAGCTCCACGGATGACCCCTCGATACCCCTGCCGGCCAGATAGGCCGCCGCTTTTTTGGCGGCGGGGCTATTTCGAAGCTGCCCGGCGAAAAAGTCGGCCGCCAGCCGATTCAGGGCAAGGATCTGCTCTTTCAGCCGGCCGGTTTCGCTGAGGGCAGCCCTTGTTTCGGGAATCTGCACTCCCGTTCTGCGGGCCAGAAAGCGGACCGCTTCCGGAAATTCAAGGTTCTCTATCTTCATGATAAAGTTGAACACGTTGCCCGAAGCGCCGCAGCCAAAACAGTGAAAAAGCTGTTTGTCCGGCGAGACGGTGAACGAGGGTGTCTTCTCACTGTGGAAGGGGCACAGACCGAGGAGGCTCTTGCCCCTCTTTTCCAGAGCAAGGTATTCCCCGACCAGGCCAGCCATGTCACAGCGCTGCCTGATTTCATCGATGATCTGCTCCGGAATTCCCTGTGCCAAAACCTCACCGCCAGTTAATTGATTGCCAATGGTCCCGCCCGTTTCTGCCAGCTATTCGAAAGATAGAAAAACCCCATCCCGATGCAAAGAGACGAGGCAACCCTGGACAAACGATTTTTCAGCGTCGATCCTGTAAAGACCGGGACGCTCCTCCCTGCGTGAACTAATTTATCCAATTTTACTGTACACTATATTCTACGCCCCGGAGGATAATCCTGCTTTACCCGAGAATTTACGCGAACAAGCTTTGCCATATTATTACCATAATGTGACATCCTTATCCTTTAACCGGGTTGATTTCCGGAAAAGGCGACTGCACTGATCCAGTTCTGCCGGAAAAGGGGCCGTTCCCTGACGAGAACAGCCCCTACATAATATTTCAATTTAACGCCGACCGCCGTAGGCGAGACAGGCGGCCAGAGCGGACAATCCGGCTAGCGCAGCGGCGATGGGGTCAGCTCTTTGAACTGCTCCGCAGCTTCCTTCAGGATCTGTCCGAAATTGTCGATCTCGGCAAATGAGAGCTCGCGGTAGCTTATCCGCGAATCTCCAAGGCCCATCTCCTCGAGAAGCGCATTGAGGTGACCGATCCGTTTCTCGATCCAGCCCACGGTATCCTTGTGGGGACAGGCTGCCTTGGCATCCTCCTTGCATCCGACGACCACAATACCGTCTACGCCCATCTCCACCGCCTTCAACAGGTGCAGCGTATCGACCTTGGCAACGCAGGGATAGCGCACTACCGCCAGGTTGGCCTCCTTGTAACCGAGCACCTCGGGAAGAGCAAAGGCACCGTAGCCGCAGGTAACCGCAAGCACTGCCGGTT
Source organism: Bacillota bacterium (assembly GCA_012797095.1). Lineage (GTDB taxonomy): Bacteria > Bacillota > Dethiobacteria > DTU022 > DTU022 > JAAZPQ01. The sequence continues at coordinate 5,683 of JAAZPS010000170.1, forward strand.
CGCTGTTGGCTCCCTTCAACAGCTCGGTGACCGCAGGTTCGATGGCATTGGCCGCTTCGTCAACCATGGGCGTAAGGAACTTGATCGCATAGGCCGGGCAGATCGAAAGGCAAAGACCGCAGGCCTGGCACTGCTCGCTGCGAATGGTCACGGTCCCGTCCACATTGACGATGGGGACATCGTAGGGGCAGACGCGAACACAGGTGAGGCAGTTGACGCAGAGCTCCTCGATCCGCTCCGCCCCCGCCAGACAGGATAGACAGCGGCGGGCTTCGTTGATCGCGGTAACAGCATCGTAGCCCAGTTCCGCCTGCTTGAAATGCTTGACCCGCTCGGCCGGGTTGATCATCGGGACGGCATGCCGGTCGATCCGGGTGATCTTATCTGCCACATCGGTCTGTAGCTTCTCCAGGGGAGTGGGTTCGAAGAGCAGATCGCGGTCAAAGGGTTCGTCGCGGAGATAGGCCAGAATTGCCTGCGCCGCCACCCGACCGTCTTTCATCGATTGAACCGCTGTCCCCGGGCCGGTGACCATCTCGCCGCAGGCAAAAACACCGGGACGGCTCGTGGACATGGCTTTTCTGTCAAAGACAACGCGGCCGCGCTCATCCAGATCGACCTGGCCCTTGAGCGGTGCGGGATCGCCGCCCTGCCCGATGGAGAAGATGATCAGATCACCGGAGACAATCTTTTTGCTGTCCTGATTGTAGGTCGGGTTGAACCGTCCGTTCTCATCAAAGACGCAGGTGCACTCGATCAACTCGAGGCCTTTGATCTTGCCGTCTTCCCGGATGATCGCGTGGGGTCCCCAGGAGTTGTTGAATTCAACCCCTTCCTCGGCGGCCTCCTCGATCTCCCAGGGGAAGGCGGGCATCTCCTCGGAGCATTCCAGACAGACCACCTTGACCTTGGCTGCTCCGCTGCGGACCGCAGAGCGGCAAACGTCCATCGCAACGTTACCACCGCCGACAACGATCACGGTGGGGCTACCTTCAAAACTGAAATTATCACGCTTGACCCTTTTGAGAAAATCAAGGGCATAGAGAATGCCATCTCCCTCGACCCCGGGTATCTTCAACCCATGGCTAACCGGCAGCCCCAGGGCGATCAGAACCGCCTGATAGCCTTCTTTTTGCAGCTGCTCCACCGACAGGTTGCGGCCGAGCTCCATTCCTGTTTTATACTCAACCCCTTGCTCGGCAATCTCATCGATATCCTGATCGATCGCCCCGTCGGGGAGGCGGTAAAACGGGATATAGTGGCGCACCGCGCCGCCCATATAGGGCTCCCGATCGAAAACGGTAACGGCGCAACCCTGGCGTACCAGATCGTATGCCGCGGTCAGGCCGCTGGGCCCGCCGCCGATAACGGCTACCTTGCCGGCAGAGCCCGGCTCAACCCCGGAGGGGGGCACCTTCACCGCGCTGTTCTCCACTGCAAATCGCTTCAATGCACGGGCAGAAGGCGGCTGATCAACATCATGGCGGCGGCATTCGTCCTCGCAGTGGTGCGCGCAGATCGTGCCGCAGATGGAAGGTAAAGGGTTGCTTTCCTTGATCAGCTCAAGCGCCCGATCAAAATCTCCCATGGCAAGAGCAAAAAGATAATCGCGCACATCCTGATGAATGGGACAGGCTGCTTGACAGGGCGGAAGAATCTCCTTCGCCGGTTCCTGGATATCATGTTGAGTCAAGAATGATCACTCCTCGTTTAAAAAAAGTTTATATTCTGATCCCTATACTTATATTTCGCGGTAAATTTCTGTATTCCTCCCCGCCTCAGTTTAAATTCTCTATTCTCTTGGATTTTCAAGGTATATTTTTCATAAAGGTATTTCAACAGGGCCGCCGAAGAGAAAAAACGCTATTTATTATCTTGACATTTTGGTGTAACATTTGGTGTAACATGGTGTAACATAAGGATGGTTCGGTCCTTCAACTGCTGCTGCTTAGCGGCGGAAGCAGGGCTCGCCGGGCTATTCCAGATTATATTGAACGATTATTATATCTGTTCCCGGGAGGTCACGATCGAGATGCATCCGCTTAAAAAACAGATCCTTGCTCTTGTTTTGACTGTCATTATCCTGCTGCAGGTTGCCGCTGTTCCAGCCCCAGCAGCCCCCGCGGAGGTTGAGCTGGCCCTTGGCTCCACCGCCGCAGTGCTCATAGATGGGGAAAATGGAACGGTGCTCTACGAAAAAAATGCCCGGACAGCGCTGCCGCCGGCCAGCATCACCAAGATCATGACACTGCTACTGGCGATGGAGGATCTGAAATCGGGCCGGGTGGATTGGGAGACCACGGTCACTGTCAGCGAACGGGCCTGGAGAACAGGGGCTTCCGAATCACAGATGTTTTTAAATATCGGGCAGCAGGTTACCTTCAAGGATCTGCTCAAAGGGATCGCCATCGTTTCAGCCAATGATGCCTGTATCGCTGTAGCCGAGCACCTGAACGGCTCGGTAGAGGCCTTTGTACAGCGGATGAACCGGCGGGCAGCGGAGCTGGGCCTGGAACAGAGCCATTTTGTCAATGCCCACGGCCTCGATGATCCGGATCATTACATGAGCGCCCTGGATATCGCCCATCTGGCCTCCTATTTCATCCATACCCAGCCGGATGCAGCCGCTTTCCATACCGAAACAGAGTTCACGTTCAACGATATCCGTCAGTTCAATTACAACACCCTGCTTCAGACCTATCCCGGCGCCGACGGCCTGAAGACCGGCAGCACCCCCAAGGCGGGATACTGCCTCGCCTCGACTGCCAGGCGGCAGGAGATGCGTCTTGTTGCCGTGGTGCTCAATGCAAGCTCCAAGGAGCAGCGCCGGAAGGATAGTGCCACCCTGCTCGACTACGGGTTCGGCAATTTCGAGCTGAAGACGCTTCACGAAAAAGATGCGGTCATTACGACGGTACCGGTAAAGCGGGGTCAGAAAAGGGAGGTCGGCCTCATCGCCGACGGCCCCGTGCGGGCTGTGGTTCCCCACAGTGATCCCGACTACAGGATCGTCGAGGAATTTGATCTGCCCCGCTCGGTCCCGGCACCGGTGGAAGAGGGCGAGCTCATCGGCACGCTGAACCTGAAAGATCCGCAGGGCGCAGCGATCACCGGGGTGGAGCTCAGGGCTCAGGAAAGTCTGAAGCGGCTCGGTTTCTTTGCCAATATCGGTCGGCGGATCGGCGATTTCTTTGCCGGCCTGTGGCGCCGGGTAACAGGATAGACGAACGGATTCGCCGGGCGGCCGCTCTACCGCACTTCCAGGAGATATGGGTTCCCGGAAGGTGCCAAGTTAGAACAGGATAGCAGTTTGGGCATCTTTCTTTAACGGTGGAATCAAACGCCCTTGGCCAATCTCTATGTGCATGACTGCAGAACGGCTCCAGCCGCATTGCTGCGCCGGGCTACTGGTAACCCTCCGGATCAAAGCCTGCGCCCTCTTTGACCGCATGAGAGAGCAGATATTGAGAGATATCCTTCAGGCTCAGCCCGGCCAGCTCTGCCGCCGTCACAAAGATACAGAGCCTGTTGTCAATAATTTTAAAGGGAATGCCATAAGCAAGAAATATCTCGGCCTCTCTTTCGGCAGATTGTTCGTTGAAAGAATCTATTGCCCGAAATAGCTTTGCCTCCGCTTCGAACAGTTCTTCACTTACTTTTTCGGCATCATCTGTCAATTGCTCGATCAAGAATTCGCCGTCGACAATATATCGTTCAAGAAATTCCTTCCCGATAGAAGGAAACTGTCTCTTCATAAAGCTCTTTTGCCCATCTCACTCCTTCTGCATTGCCGGAAGTGAGCAGCGCCTCACCGTATTTTAGCTCCTGGCCCTGTTTGTAAAGTCCGCCATATTTGCTATTCAGCAGGAAAAGCTGTTCGTGGTTTTTGCCGAGCACGGCATAGCTTTCCCCGTCAAAAATGAAATCCTTGGGGATAACCTCTCCCGGTCTGGTAACTGTTACCGCAAGAGCCGTCCCGCTGCCGCTGTACTTCCCCAGGGCTTCGTACAGGGAAGGAAAGCATTGAATTCCATTCCATTCAACGCTGTAGCAATAATCATATTCTTCCGGAGAAAGCGAACCATTCCAGACGATATCATCTCGATGGGGGAAAATAGGTTTGGGGTCTTCTCCGGGAATCGCTCCTTCCATCCTCCAGAGACCGGACCCGAGCAAAAAAACCAGGCAAAACGTTGCCGCTAGAGCCGCTGTTCTTTTCATCTTTCTGCTTTTTCTTGCTTTTTCAATTTCATATTGATGAATGCGCTCAGTACATTCTCGGCCATTTCACGGTAACTCTTCACTGGAAATACCCCCCTTTTCCATTTCCGCTCTGAGTGATCTCCTTGCCCGATATAGAAGGGTTTCAATATTGTTGACACTTTTTTTCATCACCGCTGCAGCTTCTTTATTGCTGGAACCCTTCAAAATAGGTCAGCCAGAGAACCTGACGATATTGGGGCTTCAATCTATTCAACATACCATGGACAGCGATCCGGGTTTCGCTCCTGATATATTGAGCTTCAATATCTTCCAGAGCACCGGGCAACTCTTCATGGTCACTCTAGGAGACTTTGACAATTCTGGATTCCCGCCTCAGGTGATCTATCGCCAGATTGCGGCCGATGGTATAGAGCCAGGTTTTGAAGGAGCTTTTCCCTCTGTTTTTGGGCTTTCTTGTTCCCAATCTGACAAAAGTGTCCTCTGCCAGATGGATGTCATTGACGAAGCTGTTCAAAAAAAGGATGAGACCATCCTTGTAATCCCTTACAATCTCCGCCAGACCGGCCTCATCGCCGTCAAGAAACCTGCGGTAATTTTCAGAACCCCTGTCCATGTCAACCCCCTTTCCTGAACAAATTCTTTTACCCTTCTCTGGTTACACGAAAATGGAGGGAAGAACCTCACTGTTATCTGAAACAATTATGACATATTTGTTGTTGAATGGTGAAAGGGGGAGGCGGGACAGCCAGATTTCAAAGACTGCACCCTCCTGAAGATCCGATCCGGCAGGGGCAGCTCATGGGGGATGACCCCGGAACAGAGATATAACAGGGGTCCTGCCGCCCGAAAAGGAGACGTCAGCACCCCTGTTGTCCGGATCATCCTCCAAACCCTGCCTCGATTGCTTTTTTTCGCTCACCGCCGGCAGGTGCGGGATCCTATTCTTTCGACTGCAGCGCCGCTCTGGCAGCGGCCAGCCGCGCCACGGGGACGCGGAAAGGCGAGCAGCTGACATAGTCGAGCCCGACTTCGTGAAAGAATTCGATTGAAGACGGGTCCCCGCCGTGTTCGCCGCATACGCCCAACTTCAGTTTCGGGTTGGTTTTGCGCCCCTGCGAGATCGCTTCCCGGACCAGCCGGCCGACCCCGTCCCGGTCGATCTCGGCAAAGGGATTGACCTTCAGGATCCCCTGCTCCAGATAGAAGGGCAAGAATTTGCCTTCGGCATCGTCGCGGCTGAAACCGAACGTGGTCTGGGTGAGATCGTTGGTCCCGAAGGAGAAAAACTCGGCGCTTTCGGCCAGCTTACCGGCCACCAGGCAGGCCCGGGGCAGCTCGATCATCGTGCCGACCAGGTACGAGAGGCTGCGGCCCGATTCGCCGATCAATCTGTCGGCAACCGCCGTCACCTCAGCCGCGACCCGCGTCATCTCTTCCGGATGGCCGACCAGGGGGATCATGATCTCAGGTTTGAGCTGCTCCGGTGCAAGGCCTTCCTCAAGCAACTCGAGGGCTGCCGCGATCACCGCCTGCACCTGCATGCGGTAGATCTCCGGAAAAAGCAGCCCCAGGCGGCAGCCGCGCTGCCCCAGCATCGGGTTGAGCTCGGCCAGATCGCGCACCTTCTGCAGCAGGGCTTCTCTCTGTTGCAGCTGCTCCCGGCTGCCCCCTTCCCGGCGCAGGCGATCGACCTCGAGAAGCAGCTCCTCCCGATCCGGTAAAAACTCGTGCAGCGGCGGATCGAGCAGCCGGATCGTCACCGGATAGCCGGCCATCTCCCGCAGAATTCCCTTGAAATCCTCTTTCTGCACCGGCAGCAGTTTCTCCAGGGCTTCCTTCCGCTCGTCAGCGTCGCCGGCCAGGATCATCTGCCGGACCAGGGGCAGCCTCTCCTTTTCCATGAACATATGCTCGGTGCGGCACAGGCCGATTCCCCCGGCGCCAAGCCGGAGAGCCCGGCGGGCATCCTTCGGCGTATCGGCATTGGTCCGCACTCCAAGGCGCCGGTTCCGGTCGGCCCAGCCGAGCAGCTCTTCAAATTCAGGGGTCGGGCGGGGTTCGATCAGGGGGGGCTGCCCCAGGATCACCTCACCGGTGGCGCCGTCGATGGAGAAAACCGTCTCTTCGGAATAGTTCTGCCCCTTGATCTCGATCCGGCGCGCTTCCAGATCGATCTTCAGCGCCTCGCAGCCGCAAACGCAGGGTTTGCCTGCACCTCTGGCCACAACCGCAGCATGGCTGGTCATGCCGCCGCGGCTGGTGAGGATGCCCTGGGCAGCGTAGATCCCGTGGATATCGTCGGGGGTGGTCTCCGGGCGAACCAGCAGCACCCTCTCTCCGGCCTGCGCCGCTTCCTGGGCGCTGTCGGCATCGAAGACGATCTTGCCGGAGGCCGCTCCCGGCGATGCCGGTAGCCCCCGGGCCACCACCTCGAGGGCAGCACCGGGGTCGAACCGCGGATGCAACAGCTGATCGAGCTGGGCCGGGTCAACCCTCAGAAGAGCCTCTTTTTGATCGATCTTTCCTTCATTGACCAGATCCACCGCTATCTTTATCGCTGCGGCGGCGGTCCGCTTGCCGGAGCGGGTCTGCAGCAGATAGAGTTTCCCCTTTTCGATGGTGAACTCGATATCCTGCATATCGCCGTAATGCTGCTCCAGCCGGCGGCAGAGCTCGATGAACTGCCGGTAAACCGGGGGCATCACCTGCTCCAACCCGCTTAGGGGCTGGGGAGTGCGGATGCCGGCGACGACATCCTCGCCCTGGGCGTTGAGCAGATATTCACCGAAAACACCCTTCTCGCCGGTGGCCGGGTTCCGGGTAAAGGCGACCCCGGTCCCGCTATCCTCGCCGAGGTTGCCAAAAACCATCGCCTGCACATTGACTGCCGTGCCGAGGTGGTCCGGGATCCTGTTGACCTGCCGGTAGACGATCGCCCGCGGTGTATTCCAGGAATCAAAGACCGCCTGCACCGCCAGAAAGAGCTGCTCCGCAGGTGCGCCGGGAAAATCTTTTCCGGTGGCCTCGCGGATGATCTCGCCGAAGCGCCCGATGATCCCCTCCAGATCGGCCTCGTTCAGTTCAGCATCGCTCACCAGACCGCGTTTCTGACGGGTCTCCTCCAGAACATTTTCAAAATATTGATGTTCGACTCCCTGAACCACATCGCCGAACATCTGGATAAAGCGGCGGAAACAATCAAGGGCGAACCGGCGGTCCCCTGTTTCTGCAGCCAGCCGCTCCACCGTCTGCCAGTTGAGGCCGAGGTTGAGCACCGTATCCATCATCCCCGGCATCGAGATCACCGCACCGGAGCGCACCGAAAGCAGCAGCGGCTTCTCCCCGCCGAAGCTCCGCCCGGTGAGCGTCTCCAGGTGGAGCAGCTCTTCCTGAATCTGCGCTTTCAGTTCCGGCCAGATCTGCCGGTCTGAAGCAAAATATCTGTTGCAAGCCTCTGTGCTGATCACAAACCCCGGCGGTACCGGAAGTCCGATACGGGTCATCTCCGAAAGATTTGCCCCTTTACCGCCCAGCAGATTCTTCATCTCTGCACCGCCCTTGGAAAAGCGGTATACCGATCGCCCGTTCAAATCTGTTAACCTCCCTTGACAACCTGTAAAATTTGATTGGCCACCTCTTCAACGGCCTTGTTGGAAACATCAAAAACGGTACACCCGACCTGCTCCATGATCCGGCGGGCGTACGCCAGCTCGGCGGAGATCCGCTCGATGGAGGCATAATCGGCCCCGGCATCGAGCCCGAGGCTGTTCAGCCGCTCCTGCCGGATCGAACGAAGCTGCGCCGGATTGATCATCAGCCCGACGATCTTTTCGGAGGGAACCCAGAACAGCTCCTCCGGGGGCTCCAGCTCGGGAACAAGGGGCAGGTTCGCCGCCATCACCCGCCGGTGAGCCAGGTACATGCTTAAGGGGGTCTTCGATGTCCGGGAGACCCCGATCAGGACCACTTCCGCCAGGCGCAGCCCCCGGGGATCCTTCCCATCGTCGTATTTAACGGCAAATTCAACGGCGGCGATACGCCGGAAATAATCTTCGTCCATCCTCCGGACCCGGCCGGGCTCCAGAAAGGGCTCCTTTTCCATGATCCGGGCAAAGGCATTCATCGCCGGTCCCATGATATCTGCGGTAGGGATATTGTGCAGCCGCGCTTCCTGCTCGACGGTCCGGCGCAATTCCGGCAGAACCAGGGTATAGGCAACCATACTGTTGAACCGGGCCGCCTCGGCGATCACCTCGACAATTCTGGCGCTGTCGCTGACAAAGGGGATCCGGCGCACCTCGATATCCTTGGAATCGTACTGGCTGGCTGCCGCCTTGACCACAAACTCGGCAGTTTCACCGATAGAATCGGAAATGATATAGACCACCGGTTTTTGAGAAGATTGATTCATCCGCCTTGCTCCTCTCTAACTGCTTACCTCCGCCAGCAGACGGGCCAGCGTGGTTTTGGTTATTTTCCCGATCACCTTCAGCTTATCCCCCTCGGCGGTGCGCACAACCGGAAGGGCGTCGATCTGGTAATCGACAATCTTTTTTGCCGCAGCCACAACATCCAGATCCGGCTCCACGGTCACCAGGTGGGGCATCCGCGTCATGATCACCGCCACCGGGATCCGCAGAAGATCGCTCCCCCCGATCGCCGCTTTCAGGAGATCCTTGCGCGAAAGGGCTCCCTGCAGGAAACCCTCCTCATCGATGACAAAGAGGGTGCCGACATCTTCCACAAAGAGGGTGACAATGGCATCGTAGACCGAGCTATCCTCCCGGATCACTGCAGGCACCGCTTTGACCTCGCCGACGGTGAAACGTCTCAGGTAGTCGGCAAAAAGGTTCTTGGCCTCCTTACCGGCGTAGGTATAACCGACCCGGGGGCGGGCCTCGAGCAGCCCGGCCATGGTCAGGATCGCCAGGCAGGGCCGCAGGGCAGCCCGGGAAACGTTTAACCGCGAGGCGATCTCCCCGCCGGAGATGGGGCCGCATTCCTTGACAATCTCCAGAATCTTTTTCTGCCTCTGACTTAGGTTCATCTTCACCACCTCCGGCAAGATGCAGGCTACCCTGTTTTCAACCGTATGAATATAAAGTATATACTATATCGCCAATTAAACTCCTGCTAACAACAATTATTCTCCCAGCTGCAGCAGGGCAAAATCGGCCAGCCGGTTGAAAAGCACCTTTACCGCCGCCAGCAGATGAAGCCGGTTCAGCCGGAGATTTTCCTCTTCAACCATGACCATAACCTGATCAAAAAAAAGATCTATCGGCTCCTTGAGCTGCCCAAGCTGCTCCAGAGCGGCCCTGTAGTCGCCCTGCTGCAGAGCCCTATCCAGGAGGGGTTCAGCCTGAAGAAGCGATCGATAGAGTTCTTTTTCCGCAGGCTCGATCAGGCGATCCGGATGCACCGCCCCGGTAGCGGCCCCGCGGGCGAGATTGGCCGCCCGGATATAGGCGGCACCGAGATCTTTGAGCAGTGCTGTCTGCAGATGCCGCTCCAGGGCGGCGGCCCGCGCGAACAGCTCCGCCACGGAGCGGTAGGGCACCGCCAGGACCGCCTCGATCACGTCGTAGCTTGAACCTTTTTCCTGCAGGGCAAAACGGAGCCGCTGGGTCATGAAATCATGGAGTGCCCCGCGGAGCTCTTCTCGGCGCTGCAGGGAGAGCGATGCTATCCCGGTATGCTGCTCCAGAGCAGCGTCAAGCAGGGCTGCCGGGGTCAGTTCAAAACCGCCCTCCAGCAGGATGGTGATGATCCCCTGGCCTTGCCGCCGCAGCGCATAGGGATCCTGGGAACCGGTCGGTTGAATCCCGGCGGCAAAGCAGCCGCTCAGGGTATCGGCACGGTCGGCCAGCGAGAGCAGGGCTCCCTCCAGGGTCACCGGAACGCTGTCGCCGGGATGGCGCGGCCGGTACTGCTCGGCGATCGCCTGCGCCGTCTCTGGCTTTTCCCCGCTCAGAAGAGCATATTCCCGGCCCATCACTCCCTGCAGCTCTGGAAATTCCCGAACCATCCGGGTCACCAGATCGGCTTTGGCGAGCTGCGCCGCTCGCCTGGCGCTCCAGATGAGCTCTCCGGAACAGCCGAGGTGCACCCCGATCTTCTCGACCAGATTGATCAGCCGCTCCTGCTTTTCGGCAAGGGTACCCAGGTTCTCATGAAAGATCACCCCGGACAGCTGTGCGGCATAACTTTCGAGATGCTCCTTGCGATCCTCATTGTAGAAGAACCGGGCGTCGGCCAGGCGGGCCCGAAGCACCTTCTCGTAACCCCGGCGGATATTCTCATGATCGAGGTTGTTGCTGATCCCGATAAAGGAGGGCAGCAGCGCTTCGCCCTCTTTTTCGAGCACGGGGAAGTAGCGCTGGTGGACCTGCATGGTGGTGATCAACACCTCCCGGGGCAGCTCCAGGTATTCGCGGGCAAAGGAGCCGCTTACTGCCGCCGGATATTCCACCAGAAAGGTGACCTCCTCCAGCAGAGCCTCATCGATAAGCGGCCTCCCTCCAACCGCGGCGGCCTGTTCTTCCAGAAGCTGCCGGATCCGCCTGCCCCGTTTCTCGTGATCGAGCAGCACCCGGTTACGCTCAAGGCAGTCAAAGTAACCGGGAATGCTCTCCACGGTAAAGGGACCGGGCGAAAGAAAACGGTGCCCGAAAGTTTTCTTTCCCGAGATCACCCCGGCAAAGGTGAACCGGACCGCCGCCTCGCCGTACAGCGCCAGCAGCCAGCGTACCGGGCGAGGAAAACGGTCCTCCTTGCACTGCCAGTACATCGGCCGGGCAAAGCTGATCCCGTGGATCAGCCGGGTGAGCATCTCCGGCAGCAGCGTCTCCGCCGCCTCTCCGGGAAGTTCCTTGACCGCAAACAGGTACGGCACCCCTTTGATCTTTTCCACGATCAGCGCCTCCGGCGAAAGATCCTGGCTGCGAGCAAAGCCGTGCAGCGCTCCTGTAGGAGCGCCGGCATCATCATAGGCTCGCTCCAGGGGCGGCCCCTTCACCTTCTGCTGCAGGTGCAGCTGGCGGGCGGCCAGACCCTTGACCAGCAGTGTCAGCCGGCGGGGCGTCGCATAGGCTTTGCTGCTCTCAAAAGCGAGACGCTGCTCCCCCAGCAGGGCCGCAATCCCCCTTTGCAGCTGCTGCAACGCCTCCGGAATGAAACCGGGCGGCAGCTCCTCGCAGCCGATCTCCAGCAGAAAATCTTTTCTTTCATCCCGATCCATCGGTCAAGCCCCCTCTCCGGCAGGGCCGGCATCATTTTCCAGCTGCTGCAGGTACGCTCTGGCACATTCGCGGGAGAGGCGGCGGACCCGTCCGATATAGCCCGTTCGCTCGGTTACGCTGATCGCCCCCCGGGCTTCCAGCAGATTAAATGTATGCGAACATTTCAGGATATAGTCGTAGGCCGGCAGAACCAACCCCGCCTTCAGGATCCGCTCCGCTTCCCCCTCGTAAAGCTCGAAAAGGCGGAGCAGCAGCTCCAGATCGGCCTGCTCGAAGCTGTACACGGAATGCTCCCATTCAGCCCGTTGAAAGATATCACCGTAGCTGGACTGACCGGTCCAGTCCAGATCGAAGACACTGTCGCGGTCCTGAATATAGACGGCGATACGCTCGAGCCCGTAGGTCAGCTCCACCGGGACCAGCTCCACATCGAATCCGCCGACCTGCTGAAAGTAGGTGAACTGGGTGATCTCCATCCCGTCGAGCCAGACCTCCCAGCCCAGGCCCCAGGCCCCCAGTGTGGGCGATTCCCAGTTGTCCTCGACAAAGCGGATATCGTGCTCCCGGGGTTCCAGTCCAAGTGAGAGCAGGCTTTCCAGGTAGAGATCCTGGATCCGGGCCGGGGCCGGTTTGAGCAGCACCTGATACTGAAGGTGCTGGTAGAGCCGGTTCGGATTTTTTCCGTAACGCCCGTCGGCAGGGCGGCGCGAGGGCTCCAGATAAGCCACCGCCCATGGTTCCGGCCCGAGAGCCCTCAAAAAGGTGGCCGGATTCATCGTGCCGGCTCCCTTCTCGATATCATAGGGCTGCCAGATCAGGCAGCCCTGCTCCGCCCAGAACGCTTGCAGCCTTAAAATAATCGTTTGCAGATCCATCAGCGGATCAACTCCCTTCATCGAATAAAGAGAAACCCCCTGTCCCCGGCGGCCGGCGCATAGGGACGGGAGGTCTGTTCCCGCGGTTCCACCCTACTTGGTTCATGAACAGCGAACCCACTCGATCAAGCTGCGCTCGGAAGTGCCTTTCGCCGCGGGCCCTGCCGGGCTTGCACTGCCCCCGGCTCGCTGAAAGAGGCCTGTCCTGGTTACTCCTCTCCCTCATCGCGCCAACAGGTGTCTATATTCTTTGATCAGATCCTAAACCGGGGTTCTCCTATTTGTCAAGATTTTCTTTGACCGCCGACTCTA
>JAAZPS010000020.1 GCA_012797095.1 Bacillota bacterium
AGCTTTTGGAGCTGTCAACCGATCTGGCGGAATTGAGCGATCTGCGCAAAAAGATCTATGCAAGGCTGGACAACGGCAGGCAAAAGGACCTTTTTTTAACCTGTCTCCACGAGCTGGTCTCCAATGCGATGGAGCACGGCAACCGGATGGAGCGGGGGAAACCCGTATCGGTAGAATTCGTGATCACGGATTGCTTTTACCTGGCCAGTGTCAAGGATCGTGGCGAGGGGTTCGACTGGCGGGAGCATGCCGAAAGGCCGCTGGAACTTGAGGGGATCTCGGAACGGGGCCGGGGGATTGCCCTGGTCAGGATGTGCAGCGACCGGCTCTTTTACAACGAGAAGGGCAACCGGGCGACATTTATTATCTACCGGTAAAAAGGAGGAGAAAAGCGATGCGCCTGGAATATCAAGGGCAATTCGGGAAAGTGATTCCTTCGGAGAGAATAGATCTGGCCAACGCTCATCAATTCAAGCAGGCCCTGCAGGTGCTTTTCGGAAAGGGCTGCAATTCCATAATCATCGATTGCACCGATCTGGCGATAATCGATAGTGCCGGATTGGGCAGCCTGGTCATGTTTCAGAAAAGGCTGAAGGAGCGGGGGGGCGAACTGAAGTTGATCAACGTTCACCATAGTTACATCAGAAATCTTTTTGATATGATCGAGCTGGATCGGATCATCAAGATCGAGTAAACTTGAGCAGGAGCTCGCCTTCCCCGGCAGATCCGGGAATTCAGACGGGGCTCAACAACGGAGGGGGTAGAATGATGGTCGATCCACGGATAAAAAAACTGGCAAATAACCTGATCCACTATTCCTGTGCCCTGGAAAAGGGTGAAAAAATTCTCATCGAGGCGATCGGTCTGGAGGTACCCCTGGTAAGGGAGTTGATCCGGGAAACCTATCGGGCCGGGGCGGTACCGCTGGTGACGATCAAGGATAACGCCGTAAACCGGGCTCTGCTCATGGAATGCACCGTGGAGCAGCTCGAGCTGATGGCCCGCTGTGAACAGATGAGGATGGAGAGCGTCAACGCCTATATCGGGGTTCGCTCGGGTAGCAATGCTTCCGAGCTCTCCGATGTGCCTGCAGAGAAGATGCAGCTGTACATGAAACATCTTTGGGAGAAGGTCCACGGCCGGATCCGGGTACCCCAAACAAAGTGGGTCGTGCTGAGATATCCCCATCCGTCCATGGCCCAGCTTGCCGGCATGAGCACGGAGGCATTTACCGAGCACTACTTCAACGTTTGCAACCTCGATTATTCGAGGATGTCCCGGGCGATGGATCCGCTGGTCGAGCTGATGAATGGCACTGACCGGGTGAGGATCGTGGGCCGGGGGACCGACCTGACCTTCTCCATCGCCGGCCTGAAGGCTGTAAAATGCGACGGCAAGTTGAATATCCCCGACGGAGAGGTCTATACGGCCCCGGTGAGGGACTCGGTTAACGGGGTCATCTCCTACAATACGCCCTCCCAGTACCACGGCTTTACCTTCAGCGGGATCACTCTTGAATTTGCCGACGGCAGGATCGTCAAAGCACAGGCCAATGATCGGGAAAGGATCAACCAGATCCTCGATTCCGACGAGGGTGCCCGCTATATCGGCGAATTTGCCCTCGGGGTCAATCCCTATATCACCGCGGCGATCAATGATATCCTTTTTGACGAAAAGATCGCCGGTTCGTTTCACTTCACGCCGGGCAGCTGCTACGACGATTGTGACAACGGAAACAGATCAGCCGTCCACTGGGATCTGGTCTGCATCCAGACCCCCGATTACGGCGGCGGTGAGATCTATTTCGATGATCGACTGGTGAGAAAAGACGGTCTTTTCGTCCTGCCCGAACTGGAGGCGCTGAATCCGGAGAACCTCAAGTAAACCGGGGCCCTGCAATCGACATTCAAATTGACCGCCGAAGCATCTTCGGGAACCTCCCTCCACACCTGTGCCGATCAGGGATCAGCCAGGGGGAGGGAGGCACTGGCAGCGGCAGGGATAGACCTTTCGTGATCGCGGGGGTGTTACCTCGGTGCCTACCAAACCGGGGGGATGGAATCATCGGCTGGTTTTCCGGCAGAGCAGGGGTAAAGATCTGATCGTGGAGCGGTCATCCCGGCGTTTCGGGTTTTTCCGGAACGCTGAAACCTGATCCTGGCGTTCAAGTATTTCCGTCTAGCGCAATCTTTTTTTTGCCGCAGTGAGGATCTCCACCTGAAAACCTTTCCTGCTCTGGCGCACCGTTGCTGCAATGAAGCCGAAGAAGAAAGCCGACCAGATTGCTCCGGCCGCGGCAGCTCCGGTGATTATCCGCCAGGGCGGTGCCCAGGTGAAGGGGTGGATCAGCCGGGAAAGCAGGTAGAGCAGCACCCCCGAAAAACTCCAGTTGAATTCAACCGAAGGCAACAGCTGCAGCGCGCCGGTCAGCTCCGCCGGAGCAAAAATGTAGAGCAGACCCACAGAGAGCAGCACGATCAGAACCAGATTGAGCAGGAACATCAACCAGGTGGCCCCGGGAGCAAGCCGCTGGCGGGGATTGTCCGGGTGATAGCGACATCTGGTGATCGAGAAATAAAGGCCCACGGCGCTGGCGGCAAGCGTCAGCAGCAAAGCTCCTGCTGCCATGAGCATGGTCATCTTCGCGGAAAGGTCCGTTGCCAGAGCGGTTCCCAATAGCATCAGCTCCATCAGGATCAGGGTGGGCATGACTGCGCCGATCAGTTTGCCCCAGGCGACGGGCCAACCGGCCAGGGGAACGCTGTTCAAGATCCACTCGGATTCTCCCTCCCGGCCAAAGGACTGAGCCGCAATATTGCCGCTGAACATGATCGTGTAGATCGTCAGGATCATGATCAGCGAAGAGCGGGAGGCCGGGCCGGGCAGAAAGATATTCTGGGCGATGAAGTAACCCATAAGGATCAGGGGGATCAGGTAGCCGAACCATTCACGGGTGTCGCGCTTCAGGTAGAGCAGGTCCTTTCTGGCTACCGCCCACATCCCCCGCCAGGGGGCGGCTGTTGCAGCGCCTTCGCCGGTGGCGGCAAGAGGGAGCAGGCGGCCCCCTTCGGACCGGCCAAACTCCACTTTTTCTTTCAGCTTATGGTGCTTTTTCCGGCCGCCGCCCTGCTCATTGCTCAGGGTGATCCAACCGCGGCGGAAGCCTCGCTCCACCAGCAAGAACGCTGCAGCGAAGATCACCGCGCCCAGCGCCAGCAGGAGCGTGCTCCAGCCCAGCGCGGCCAGGTGGTGGCCGGATACGCCATCGGCCAGCGCCCGGGAGCCCCAGCCCCAGGGGAAGAAGTCCATCACCCGCAGCAGCTCCTGCTGGCCGGCAAGCCAATCGCTCAGGTCAAGCTGCTGATTGCTCTGGATCACCAGATTGGGGACCTGGAACAGCAGGGCGATCAGCAGCCCGCCGAGCCCCCCGAGTAAACCGACAGCTTCACGGCTGCGGTGCGGCGGGACGATCCGCATCACCAGCAGGTTCAGCAGTTCAGCCGCGGCGATCCCGGCGGCCCACAAGCCCAGTGTAATCAGAACGGCCCAGAGGTAGTAGAACGGTCCGGCGCCGAGGAGCAGGCCGAAGAAAAGTGCCGGCAGGAAGGTGAAGAGCAGTACGGTGATAAAATTTCCTCCGGCAATGACCAGTGATTTCACGGCGAAGACCGCCCGGATAGAGACCGGAGCCATGAAAAGCAGCTCCAGATCCTCCGACATATAGAGAGTGGCGAAGGCGGTGGTAATTCCGAAAAAGAGGGATCCGGCAAAGCCGGCCAGGAAGATCAGCGAGAGGAAACCGCCGGCAATTGCCGGCGGCAGCTGGTTCAGGGCTCCGTAGGACAGCTGGGCCAGGTAAACAAACAGCGCTGTCAGGAGCAGCGAGATGGCGGCGATGCTGATGAGCGTGCTTCGGGGCCAATGGCGGATCTTGTTCCAGGTTACCCGTAGCTGGGCGCCCAGAAGCAGCCGGCAGTCCATGCCGAAAGATCGCGCCGGCGGCGCTTCGGTCAACGGGAAGGGCAGCTCGATCTTCACTGGTTGGCTCCCTCCCCGAGACTGCGAATCAGCTCGGCATCCTCGGTGCCACCGGTCAACTCGAGAAAGATATCTTCCAAACTTTCATCTTCATGGCCGCTCTGCTGCCGGAGCTCTTCCGGGCTGCCCTGGGCGATCAGCCTGCCCTCCTGGAGGATGCCCACGCGGTGGCACATCCGCTCGGCGATCTCGAGGATATGGGTCGAGACGAAGACCGCTGCCCCCTGGCGGGCCAGCTCCTGTAGAACATTCTTGAGCAGCCGGGCGCTACGGGGGTCGAGGCCGACCGTGGGTTCATCCATCAGCAGCACCCGGGGCCGGTGGATCAACGCCGCCGCCAGAACCACCTTCTGGCGCATCCCGTGCGAGTAGCTTTCCAGCAACTCATCGGCCCGTTCGGTCAGCTCGAAGAAAGCGAGCAGCCGGGCTGCCTGCTCCCGGGCGTAATCCGGGGGCATGCGGTAAAGGTCTGCCATCAGGTCCAGGAATTCGCGGGCGGTCAGCTTGCCGTATATTTTAGGCTGATCGGGCACATAGGCGATCAGCGCTTTGGCCCGGGCCGGCTCCCTGTTGATATCGTAGCCGCAGATGAAGGCCTCGCCGGAAGTCGGTTCGAGCAGGCCGGTGAGCATCCGGATGGTGGTGGTCTTGCCGGAGCCGTTCGGTCCGAGAAAACCGTAGATCTCGCCGGCGTTCACCTCCAGATCAAGGTGATCCACTGCAGTAATATTGCCAAACTGCCTGGTCAGGCGGTTGGTCTTGATTAAAATCGACTCCATAGTCGGGCTCCTTCCGCAAGCAAGTTCCTTTGAGCAACCTGAACTCTTTTCTACATGGAAGGTTCATTTCCTGCTGCCGGATTTACCGGTTCAAGGCTGGAACTGTCCGCACCGCTGGGATCAAACATACTGATACACCCGTAAAATTGTGATTACAGCGCAATTCAATCCCAACCGTGTTTCCGGATAAAATATATCCGGATGATCTTGCTCAAAAGTCCAGAAGATAATTTTCGCGCTATCTCCATAAAACAATACAAGGCTTTCGAAAAAGCCTTGTATTGAAAGGAATGTTTTGGTGCGCCCGGCAGGTATCGAACCTGCGACCTCCTGCGCGTCAAGCAGGCGCTCTCCCCCTGAGCTACAGGCGCACGGATGATAAAATGATTGTTTTCTTTCCGTCGACTCTATTATAGAGTGTCCTTTTGAAAAAAACAAGGGTTCGCAAAAACTGATCTGTTTCTTCTGTGATCATGTCACCTTGTTAATTACTTTGATAAGATATCACCTGCTGTGCACCTGATCGACCAACCAGAATCCACATTTTGAATCGGCCGTTGTCCGGTGATACCTTTCGATCTAGCGGCCGGTAGAAAACAAAGGTGCCAAAGGTTGCTGATTGTAATCATCCACAATAGATCTTGATGGCCTCGCGCAAAAACCCGGCCCGGGCTCTGCCAGCCACAGTCCTTTCTGAAGCGACACGGGTCCTTCGGCTGCAGTAAAAATATTCGGGAAAGGATGTAAACGCAATGATATTATTCGAAAGTAGATGAAAAATATTGCGAAGGTGGATTTATCCATGGTACAATGTGATCGAACTGGACGGAATTGATCTCCAGCCAGGGCAACTTGCAGGTTTGTGCTGCTGTTCACTGTGGCGCAACTTGCAGACAGTGAAAGTGCCTCGATCCTCTGTCGTTGGAAAGGTGG
>JAAZPS010000171.1 GCA_012797095.1 Bacillota bacterium
CTTAACGAAGATCTGGTGATCTGATCGAACGGAGGCCGGGATTGACCCGGTTCTGAGAATGGGCGAACAGGGCCGACCCAGAGTGGGATTCTGAAGCAGAACGATTCAAGGCGAACTGCGCCGCGGCGATGGCCGCGGCGCTGCGGCGTTGAGCTGTCTTCGCTGTCCGTCGGCCCCATATATTTTCGGATGGGCGGAAGGGCTATTCTAGGTGCCCGCAACCCGGTTTTGCAGCGTGCTGAAGATCTCATTGCGGTCGAGGTGGGGGTAGCGGCGGTGAATCGCCTCCAGGCAGATAGCGGCGCCGTGGTCCATCCCCTGGCAGCCCAGCAGCAGCAGGATGTCGCCGCTGCGGATGGGAGAGAGCCCGGAGCCGATCGCCTCCGGCAGCTCGCGGTGAAACTCAACCTCGATTCCAGCCGCGTCCATCACTTCGCAAAAAGCCAGGCTCTCTTCATCGGTGACCAGGTCCTTCTCGGTGACATGGCTGCGGCTGCTGGTGGCGATGATCTTCTTTATGGCCAGCTGGGTGGCCCACGCCGCGATAGCCTCGGCATTTTCCCGGTTTACCGTGACGCCGCGGCTGCCGCGGATAGCGTAGACCAGATGCAGGCGGCGGTACTGCATATATTGCAGAGTCTCCAGGGTGACATTGATATTGCCGCTGTTGGCGAAATGATCGTCGATCACTTTGAAATCGCGGTCAAAGATCAGCTCAAAGCGACGCTCTACCCCCCGAAATCTGCCCAGGGCACGCTGGATCACGGGCACAGATACGCCGCAGAGCAGGCCGCAGAGCAGTGCGGCCATGGCGTTGTAGACGCTGTGCAGCCCGAGAACGGAAAGTTCAACAGGAAAACGATTCATCCCCCCGGTGAGCTTTTTTGCCAGGCCCGGTTTCTTGATTTCCACGATAAAACGGGCCCTCCCGGTGGTCAGGTCAAGTTCTTCAACTGCGCAGTCAGCCTCGCTGTTTTTGAATCCGTAGGTCAATTTGTGGGCGGCGGTCTCCCTGCTCAGGGAGGCGCTGTGGGGACAGTCCAGATTGAAGATGGCCCATTGTTCCGGCGCGGCCCGACGGATCAGGCTTGCTTTGGCCTGGAGATAGTTTTCGAAAGAGCCGTGCAGGTCGATATGCTCACGGCTGATATTGTTCAGGACAACAATATCGAAGTCCACCGAGGCGACCCGGTGCAGCTCGAGCCCCGAAGAGGAGACCTCCATGGTAACATGTGAAATATTCTGTTCAACCATTTGGTAAAGAAAATGGTGCAGGTCAAGCGATTCCGGAGTGGTCAGCACCGCCGGACGGATCTTCTCGCCTGCCTTGACGATAACGGTTCCGATAAGACCCGTTCTGAGGTGGGCTTCTTCCAGGATGGCATTGGTCATGAAACTGGTCGTGGTCTTGCCGTTGCTGGCGGTGATGCCGATCATCTTCAGTTTTTTTGAGGGGCGGCCGTAAAAACTATCAGCCAGCGCAGCAAGGGCGCGGCGGCTGTTTTCCACCTGGAATTGAGGCAGCGCCACCTGCGGCTGGATCCTTTCCACCACCGCAGCAGCAGCACCCCTTTCTCGGGCCCGGTGGAGAAAGGAATGGCCGTCGGTTTTGAAACCTTTGAGGCAAACAAAGAGTGTCCCCGGCAGCACCTTTTCCGAATGGTAGGCCAGCCCGGTGATGACCGGATCGATTTCAGGATCCCCCTGCAGGATCCGAAGATTGCTATCACCGAGCAAACTTTGCAGCATGACCATCTCAGGATGCACCTCCGCTTGGCAGCAATCTTTTTCTATCTTTCTTCTCGAAGCATCTTTTTAATCCTGCCGCCGCGATTGTTTCGGGTAAACTCAATTATTACCAGACAGCTGCCGATCAATGCACGGCATGCGGATGGAAGAACAGTCTATTCCAGTCAAAGAACCCGCAGTTGCGGGTTCTTCTCGTTAAATTGGCCGATCCCCGATCGTTGTTACTCGGTAATCTCGATCGATTCTGTGGGGCATTCTTCTGCAGCTTCACGGACCTGCTCTTCGTATTCCGCAGGAACGGGGTTCACCTTGACTTCGGCTTTTTCGTCGCCGAGTTCAAACACTTCGGGACAGATATCTTCACAAACTCCGCAGGCACTGCACTCGTCGTTAACTCTAACCTCCATCTTGAACCTCCTCAGACTTTTATCGTTCTATATTTCGCTAAATAAGCGGATATTCCTTTTTTTTAGAATAAAATTATTTGCAGTTTTTTATGTTTACCTGATGTTCACTCTGTGCATAACCGTCCCTGTTCGAGGGAAAAACTGCTTTTGCTCTGTGGATAACCCTGTGGAGATTGTGAATTACTGCTGACGGGATCTTCAAACTAACTGCGATTAGTCGGGAAAGGGGGGTCTGACGCCACCCCGATCTGTTGACATAAACTCTTAACGTAATCTGTTCTTCAGGAAGAATGCTACCGTGGCAGCGTCGCAGCCCCTGCCCTTGCCGCAGCCGCGGCAAGGAGCCTTCGGTCCAACCGCGGTTATTCTGAAATGGCTCGGGAAGGGGTAAAGAGGTGGGAAAAGATGGTTAACCCTGCTTGAAAGCAAAAGGGGACGCCAAGATACAGGGGGCGGCGAACAGGGGGTAACGATCCGGAAAAAAGATTCTTCCCGGGAGGGGGGAGGCGGGGCCTTCGGCTGTCAGATGCTCCCGCTGCGGGAGCGGGGTTGTTTAGCGGCAGTAGAGGCGGTGCCAGAGCAAAAAGACAGCGATTGCCCAGATCTTGCGGGCATAGTCGGCCTGGCCCCGACAGTGAAGGTCCAACAGTCGCTGCAGGGCTTCGGGGCGAAAGTAACTCCGGGCCGTCTCGCTCTGCCAGAGTTCGGCCAGTTGATCCCGGAAGTGATCCCTGATCCATGAAGCCAGGGGAACCGGAAACCCGAGTTTGGGGCGGCGGTAAACCCCGGCGGGCAGATGGCGTGCAGCGGCTTTCCTCAGGATATATTTGGTCATTCCGCGGGTTATTCTGATGTGAGCCGGGATCGTGGCGGCGAATTCAACGAGGTTGTGATCGAGATAGGGCAACCGCACCTCGAGGGAATGAGCGCTGCTCATCCGATCGGCCTTGGCCAGGATATCCCCCGGCAGCCAGGTATAGAAATCGAGGTGCTGCATCCTTGCAGCGGCATCGGCGCCGGCACTTTTCCTATAATAGGGTGCGGTGATCTCCCAGGGTGCCGCCTGGCCCCCGGGAAACTGTTCCGGGTTGAGCAGCGCCTTCTTTTCAGCTTCGGAAAAGATGAAGGCATTTCCGTAATAGCGCTTTTCCAGGGGCGTTGTCGCCCGACGAAGATAGTTTTTACCCCTGATCCTTTCGGGGATATTTTCGGAAAACCGGTTCAGAGCAGCCTTGATCGGGCGAGGCAACAGTTGCAGCGGGGCAACTGCTGCCGGTTCCCGGTAGATCTCGTAACCACCAAATACCTCATCGGCGCCCTCCCCGGAAAGGACCGCTTTCACCTCCGCTGCAGCGAGGCCGGCGGCAATGTAGAGCGCGATCGCAGCCGGATCGGCGACCGGTTCGTCCTGAAACCAGAGCGCGCGGGGCAGCACACTCCAGAATTCAGCGGGGCTGATCCGGTGCTCGCGATGGATCGTCCCCAGGAGCTGGGCGGTTTTCCTTGCTGGAGTGAGCTCATCGTACCTGCTGCCCTCGCAGTCCACGGAAAAGGTACGCAGGGAGCCGCGCCGGCTCAGCAAAGCGGCAATCTGGCTGGAATCAACACCGCTGCTTAAAAAAGCACCGGGCATCGTACCTGCTCCGCAGTGCAGGCGCACCGATTCCCGGAGCAGCAATTCGGTCCGATCGATATAATAGGGCAGCGGTTTGGAGGAGGGGTGAAAGCGGATCTCCCAGTAGCGGCGAATCTTTTTTTCCCGGCCGTCCCAGGTCAGATGGTGCGCCGGGCGCAGACGGTAAAGCCCCTGGAAAGCCGATTCGGGATCGGGGAAATATTGAAAGGTCAGGTAGTGGGGCAGGGCGGTGAGGTTAACGGCTGCGGTGATCCCCGGATATTTCAGAAGCGCTTTGGCCTCGGAGGCAAAAAGAAAAACCTCTCCGGCCTGGCAGTAGTAAAGCGGTTTTATCCCGAAACGATCGCGGGCCAGGAAAAGGATCTTCTCCCTGCTGTCCCAGAGGACAAAAGCAAACGGGCCACGCAACTTCCCGGGGCATCTTCCGCCCAGCTCGGCGTAAAGGTGAAGCGCCACCTCGGATTCCTCGCCTGTTCGGAAAAGACGGCCCCGGTTTTGCAGTTCCCGCCGCAGCTGAGTGTGATTGTAGATGGTCCCGTCAAAAAGGATCCGCAGGCGCTTCTGTTCATCCGTGGGCAGCGCATCCATGGTCCCGGTCTTGTTTTCCCGGGGCTGCCAGCCAAGGGCAACTTGCCTGTCGCAATAGATAACCGGATTGCTCGAACCGCGGTGCCGCATCGTCTCGAGCATCATCTGCAGCACCGGCTCTTTTTCCGGCAATGAATTTCCCGGTGCTGCTGCAAAACCGCAGATACCGCTCACCGGAGCCCCCCCTGTAATGTCTGGTAGTCAAAGCGAACATTACAGTATATGTGTCTCCAGCGGCAATGTTACAGGATCTGCAGCGCTTCTTCGAAACGGGTGATCTGCTCAAGGCCGTCCGGGCGGACCACGAACGTATCTTCGATGCCGACGGTACCCCGGCCCGGGTAGACAAATTTTGGCTCCAGGGCGCAGACCATCCCTTCCGTGAGAATGTAATCGTAGTTGCGGGCAATTACCGGCAGCTCGTCCAGCTCGAGACCGACCCCGTGGCCGACAAAGCTGACTTTCTCCTCCGCCCCCATGAAGTGCTCCTCCAGCCCGGCAGCGGTGGCCATTTCTTGAGCCTTCCGGTAAAGTTCGGCCCCGTTGCTCCCGGCACGGCCCAGTTTTATCAGGGCTTTTTTTATCTTCAGGGCGGCTTCATGAGCCTGCAGCAGCTCCGGATCCGGTTTGCCCAGGCAGAAGATGCGGGTCTGGTCGACCATATAGCCGTCAAGCACGGTCACGAAATCGATCAGAAGGGGTTTTCCGGGCTCAATTCTGTCGGTCCCCGCCCCCTGGGGGTAGGAAGGGTTCAGCCCGCAACCCCCGGTCACTCCATTGAAAAAGCTGGGAACGGCCGCGTTCTTGCCGGCCATGGTATGGCTATAGAACATCTCCTGGTTAAAGCCGCGCATGCGGATGGCCCCCTGATGTCCCCTGACCCGGACAAAGGCCTCCAGCCGTGCTTCCAGCTCTATCTCGGTCATACCGGTGCGGCAGATCTCCCGAACATGGGTAAAGGCAGCTTCACCGAGTGCCGCCGCCCTGTGCAGCAGGGTCAGCTCATAGGGTGATTTTACCGCCCGGATCAGGCGAACCGGCGGTGAAATATCGGTAATTTCCAAAGGCGCAAGAAGCCCGGCGTAGCGCCGGTAAAGGTTTACCGGGAGCAGATCCAGCTCCATGCCGAGGGGGCCCCGGGCGGCAAGGGCGTCCTTGATCAGCAGCGCCAGCCCGTCCCAGCCGGGAAAAGGCTCGATCTGCGGCAGGCTGCTTTCCGAGCGGGCCCGCTGCAGGTTTCTCCTGACCAGTAGAAGCGGGGAGCCCTGCGCTGGAATGAAAAGGTGTGCCTCCTGGGCGGTGCCGCTGAAGTAGAATAGATCGGCCCGCTGAAGGATCAGGGCTCCGCCGATCCCCTGTTTATGCATCTGCTCCTGCAATTTTTCCCAACGCTGCTTCAGCTCCGGCAAGGGCGTCAATAGCTGCTCCATTCACTGCACTCCTTCCTGAAAAAAACGGGACAACAGGGACGTACCTTCCTGTCCCATAATAGCACCGTCAGTCTATCTTACCCTAGATACGGTACTTTTGCTTAAATTCAGTAATTCCCCGACCTGCCTTACGGTAAGCCCTGATCGATTCACTAACAAGCCGATCAGTTCATTTCTGATGGTTACGTTTGATTTTTGCTTGAGCTGTTCGCTGCTCAGATTGCGCTCCTGCAGGTATCTGTTTATGAATATTTTTGCCTTCGTGGCAAGACTCGTTAGATCTTTTTCATATTCTCCAAGGTGCTGGTCAAAAATAGGTTCATCAACCTGTTTTGAAAAATAGACGAATTCCGAAATGGCATCCTTCTGTAACGGCGAAAGGATGTTCAAAAGAAACCGGCGATCAACCAGCTTATCCGGGCCATCCTGAAGATATGATCGATAGCTGCTCCAGGGATATTGAGCAATATCGTCCACCAGATTGGCTGAAACCGGGTTGTTGTGGATATATCTGGTAGCAGTAAGAAAATAAGACTCATCCTCTATCGCTTCGCTTTTGAATCTACCCTGAAATAGATGGCCAACACGGTTATATTTTTTGTTAAAATAGATGGCGTAAGTTGTATTTATTGCTGACATAATTGACGATATTCTATTCTCTCCCTCATTGAGGAGCAGGTGGTAGTGATTGGGCATTAAACAATAGGCATAAATGGCAAACAACTTGTCGCCCTGTTTTTTCCCCAGGATGTTGATGAAGTGGTTGTAATCGCCCGTATCCAGGAAGATCGGTTTCTTTTCGTTTCCCCGGCTGACAATGTGATAAATTTTGCTTGAGCTGATTATTCTATTTTTTCTGGGCATGGAAATTTTCCCCCTTTCTTTCAAGCTGATATATTGATAGTACAGTAACGGCAGAATATTGCAACTGTTTGTCCCCGTTCGGGCGGTCGGGGCGAGGGAATTTACGTAATGGGACAAACAGGTACGTCCCTCCTGTCCCGTGGAATCTTTGTAATGGGACAAACAGGTACGTCCCTCCTGTCCCATCCCTTTTGGCCCATCCTTTTGCTACCGTGGCGGGGTGTGAAAAAGGGGCGCCGCTGTAAGCGGCGCCCCTTTGTTCTTGTTTGATTGAAGGTTGCTCTAGACTCGCTCGAAGAGGCCGGCGGCACCCATGCCGCCTCCGATACACATGGAGACAACGCCGAAGCGCCTGTTGAGCCGGGCCAGTCCGTGTAGCAGGGTGGCGGTCAGCTTGGCCCCGGTGCAGCCGAGGGGGTGACCCAGGGCGATGGCCCCGCCGGAAAGGTTGACCTTCTCGTCAAGGACCTCGTCAAGGCCCAGTTCACGGGCGCAGTAAAGCGCCTGGGAGGCGAAAGCCTCGTTCAGTTCGAAAAGGTCGACATCTTCGATCTTCATCCCGGTAAGCTTCATCAGCTTGGGGATGGCCATGGAGGGTCCCACACCCATGATATCCGGCGGGCAGCCGGCCACGGCATAGCCGCGAAATACAGCCATCGGTTTGAGGCCGAGAGCGGCGGCTTTTTCTGCCGACATGACCACCGCTGCAGCTGCTCCGTCATTGGTCTGCGAGGAATTTCCGGCGGTGACGCTGCCGCCCTGTTTGAATACCGGGCGCAGCCTGGCCAGCACCTCCAGGGAGGTGTCGGGACGGACCCCTTCGTCGGTGTCGAAGATGAATTCCTTCTCGACGATCTTGTTGTCCGGACCGGGGAGGCGGTGAACCACCTTCAAGGGAACGATCTCATCTTTGAAGTAACCTTCCTTGATCGCCTTCGCTGCGTTCATATGGCTACGATAGGCGAGCTTATCCTGATCTTCCCGGGAGATGTTGAACCGGGAGGCTACGTTTTCGGCGGTGATCCCCATCGGAGCGTAGGCCTCGATATAGCTGTCCGCAAGGACCGGGCTCGGGGAGGTCTTGTTGCCGCCCATGGGTACCATGCTCATGCTCTCCACCCCACCGGCAACGATCACTTCGGCAAAGCCGCACATGATCCGCTCGGCGGCGATGGCGATCGACTGCAGTCCGGAGGAGCAAAAGCGGTTTACCGTCTGTCCGGGAACGGTGTCGGGGAGGCCGGCCTCGAGGGCAGCCATCCGACCGATATTCATCCCCTGTTCGCCCTCGGGAAAGGCGCAGCCGAGGATTACGTCATCTATTTCTGCGGGATCCAACCCCTTGGCCCGGGAGACCGCTTCCTTGATCGCCACAGAAGCCATGTAATCGGGCCGGGTGAAGCGCAGCGTACCCCGCGGCGCCCTGCCGATGGCGGTACGAACGCAAGAGACAATAACAGCTTCTTTCATTTTGTTACCTCCTTAGTTCCTTACTGCCTTGCCCGTGGTGAGCAGGGACATGATCCGTTCCTGGGTTTTCTCTTCACCGATAAGGCGCAGGAATGCTTCGCGTTCTATATCGAGGAGATACTGTTCGCTGACCATGGTTTTCGGTCTGATATTGCCGCCGCAGAGGACCGTGGCGATCTCCAGGGCGATCTTCATATCGTGATCGCTGATAAAGTTGCCCCAGCGCATATTCTGCACCCCTGCCTTGAATGCAGCGATGCCGTAATCGCCGAGAGCTTGGACCGCTTTTGTCCGCGGCGGTTCGTAGCCTTCCTTGAGCATGCCGAGGACAGTCTGCTTGGCATCATGGATCAGGAAATCCTGGTTGACCGAGACCTTATCCGTGCTCCGGAGGAATCCGAGCTCCTGGGCATGGCGGGCGCTGGTGGCCACTGTGGCCATGGCGATCGCTTCGAAAGCCTTCTGCACGTAGGGGAGCAGGTCCACATTCAGGCCCTCGGGGATCCCCTCGATGTAACGGTAGAGCAGCTCTTTGTTGCCTCCGCCCCCGGGAAGCAGGCCCACGCCCATCTCGACCTGGCCCATATAGGTTTCGGCAGCAGCTTGAATCCGGTCGCAGTGCAGAACGATCTCCATCCCGCCGCCCAGAGTCATCTGGAAGGGGGCGCCGACCACCGGGATGCGCGCGTATTTGATCGCCATCATCGCATCCTGGAAGTCCTTTACCGATTGCTCGAGCATATCCCAGTCGCCGCCCTGGGCTGCCATCAGCAGCAGGGCCACGTTGGCGCCGACGCAGAAGTTCCCGGCCTGGTTGCCGATCACCATTCCGGCGAAGTTCTTCTCGGTTTCGGCGATCGCCTCGAAGATGAACTGGGTGTACAGCGGCGAGATGGCCTGCTGCGGGCTGTGCATCTCCAGGCAGACGATCCCATCGCCAAGATCGATCAGGCTGCCGTCATCATTGCCGGCAACCAGCCTGTTCTGTTTTTTCAGGTTGGCCAGATTGACGCTCTCGGCGCTTTCCGGAACGGGCTGGTAGCCCTTCGAAGCAAGATCGTAGTACGAGACGGTGCCGTCTTCATCTTTCTTGTAGAAGCTTTCGAAACCGTTGGCGAGCATCTCTTCGACAAAGGCGGGGATCTCTTCGCCCTCATTTTTCATCCGCTCCACGCTTTCACGCAGGCCGATGGCATCCCAGGTGGCAAAGGGTCCCAACTTCCAGTTGAAGCCCCAGCTCATCGCCCGGTCGACATTGACGATATCATCGGCGATCTCGGGGATACGTTTTGCCGAATAGGTGCACAGTTTCTTGGTCAAGGCCCAGGCAAATTTGCCGGCTTCGTCATCGGAATTGACCAGAATTTTCAGGCCGCCCTTCAGTCCGGCTTCCTTGGTCTGCTTGAAGATGTCGAACCTTGCTTTTTCGCGCGGGCGGTACTCCATGGTTTCGTAGTCCATCGCCAGGATCTCGGAACCGCCTTTCCCGCGCACCTTCTTGTAGAAACCCTGCTTTGTTTTGTCGCCGAGCAGCTTTTGTTCCACCATCTTGTTCAGCAGCTCCGGCAGCTGCATCTCTTCCTTTTCCAGCGGATCGGTGGATTTGTCGATGCAGGTCTGGGCGACGTGGCGGAAGGTATCCAGGCCGACCATATCCATGGTTCTGAACGAGGCGCTCTTGGGGTGGCCCATCGGCGGCCCGGTGATGGCATCGACCTGCTCGATGGTCATCTTCTTCTGGAGCATCAATTTCATCGTCTGCACCATGGCATAGGTCCCGATACGGTTGGCGATGAAATTGGGCGTATCCTTGGCAAAGACGACTCCCTTGCCCAGAGTTTTTTCGCAGAAGCGGTGCATGTACGTCATCACTTCGGGCAGCGTTTCCCGGCAGGGGATCAGCTCGAGCAGCTTCATATAGCGGGGAGGATTGAAAAAATGGGTCCCCAGAAAGTACTGGCGAAACTCAGCCGAGCATTCCGAGACCATTTCATTGATCGATAGACCGGATGTGTTCGAGCTGACGATGGTGCCCGGATTCCAGTTGGCCTCCACATTCTTGAAGACCTTCTTCTTGATATCCATATTTTCGACGATCACTTCGATGATCCAGTCGCACTCTTTCAGTTTCCCCATATCATCTTCGAAGTTGCCCGGGGTGATCAGCTCGGCATTGGACGCGCGGTAGAGCGGGTTCGGTTTTTGCTTTGGCAGCGCTGCTTGCCCGGCGATGGCCAGGCGGTTGCGCACCGCAGGGCTTTCCAGGGTTAGCCCCTTTTTCTCTTCATCGGGGGTCAGTTCTCGGGGAACGATGTCCAGCAAGTAAACAGGGAGACCTACGTTGGCCAGGTGGGCGGCAATAGTGGCGCCCATGACACCGGCGCCAAGCACGGCAGCTTTCCTAATTTCTTTTACGGCCATCAAAATACCTCCTTTTTACTCTCATTCTTTCACACCCAACTTGGTCGGAATAAACTACAGATCGTCTGCGGTTCCGGCCGGACGGTCAAAAGCTGTTTTCCGGGTCCGGCCCCGCGGGCCTTCGCTTTCCAGCGGGTCCGAAAATATCTTCCGACAATTCTCATATTCAGGACTCCTGGAAAAGCACTCCGGTTGACTCTCTGCAATCACCTCCTACTGGTTTTTGTGATAGCTTAAGATCTGTCAGCGGGTGTCTTGCTGAGGCGCAGTCCCGGCCGTCTTGACGGCATCTTCGGCTGTAGTGCTGCCGGCAGCGCGGGACCGCTGTCATAGGTGGGTTGATCTTTCGCAATTGACAGGTTGTGGACTCTTTCTTGTTGCAATAGGCATGCTGTCAGGGTGCATCGCTTAACCCCTTCTACGGAGCAGCTTGGGCGTTAAAGCCCTCCAGTTTATACAAAAAATGAACGAATATTCTTTTGCCTCTCTATTTTATATTTTTTATGAATAAAAATCAAGCCTTTAGGGAGGTTTATGTGAACGATTTTTAAAATTGCTTTTACGGAAAAAATTTAAAACAGATGATCCCTCCGGTGGATCTCTTCACAATCCGGTACGGGAGGAAAGCGTTCGGTGATTGTAACCGGGCGGCGCTTCATTTTAATGAGTTGTCACCGATGTTTTAACTATGGTAAAATGAATGGACTTTCACGGTAGTCTGCGGGTGCGAAAAGGGGTCTTTTGTTTGGCCGGCGTTACATTGCCGGTGCGGGGCATATGATATGATTGAAGAGGGAGGAGCATAAATGCTGTCCAGGTGGGAAAAAATAGAGCACAATAAAATAAAACTTGAAATAGAAGTTGCCGCTCCGGAGGTTGACAGGGCCTTGCAGAAGGCTTACCAGAGCGTGGTGAAAAAGGTCAATCTGCCCGGATTCCGGAAGGGTAAGGTTCCCCGGCGCGTTCTGGAAGCACATTTCGGGCCGGAGATATTGCACCAGGATGCCCTGGAGTTGCTGATACCGCCGGCTTATGACGAGGCGATCGCGGGGGTGGATGCCGAACCGATCGATCAGCCTCAATTTGATTTTGAAGCCATCGAGGCGGGCGAGCCGTTTCTCTTTGAAGCGGTGGTTGAGGTTCTCCCCCCGGTTGAGCTTGGTGAATACAGGGGACTGGAAATAGAGCAGGAAAAGATAGAGATCACGGAACCGGATCTGGAGCAGCATCTGGAGTCCCTGCGGGAACAGCATGCCCGGTTGGTTACCCTGGAGGAGGGTGAGCAGGAGATTCAGGAGGGCGACCTTGCGATGATCGATTTTCAGGGATCTGTTGATGGGGAGCCTTTCTCCGGGGGTGAAGCGGAAAACTATTCCCTTGAGCTTGGCTCCGGGACATTTGTACCCGGGTTCGAGGAGCAGGTTGTCGGGATGAAGATCGGTGAAGCGAAAGAGATCGCCGTGACCTTTCCCGAAGATTACCATGAGGAGAGCCTGGCGGGCAGGGAGGCGCTGTTCAAGGTTAATTTGAAGCAGATCAAACAGAAACAGCTGCCCGAGCTGGGAGATGATTTTGTCAGGGAGATCAGCGAACTGGAAACACTCACCGAGTTCAAGGAAGATCTCCGGACGCGCCTGGAAAAAGCGGCTGCAGCGAGGGCCAAGACAGAGCTCGAAGAGGCCCTTGTTGAAAAGTTGACCGATGGCTCCCAGGTGGAGCTGCCATCAATTCTGGTGGAGCGGCAGCTTGACCGGTTGCTTGGAGAGATGGATCAATATCTGCGCTACCAGGGTCTGACCCTGGAGAAATTTACCGAGCTTGCCGGCAAGACAGTGGAAGCACTTCGCGAGGAAAAAAAGGCGGAGGCGGAGAAGAGAACCAAAGCCAATCTGGTCCTCGATGCGGTGGTAAAAAAAGAAGGGATCACTGTTGATGACAGCGAAATAGATGCCAAGATTGCCGAGCTTTCGGAACAGCATCAGGATCAACCGGAGCGGGTCAAGGAGATATTCGAAAAGCAGGGCCGCCTTCCCCTGTTCAAGGAAGAGCTGCGCATCCGCAAAGCGATAGATCTGCTGGTCCGGGAAGCCAGGATAAAAGGGGTCAAAAAAGAGTAAATAAAGGCGTAAATGAAAAGGAGGCCTTTACAAGGATGAGCATTCTTATCCCAATGGTTGTTGAGCAGAGCAGCCGCGGTGAAAGAGCTTACGATATCTATTCGCGATTGTTGAAGGATCGGATTATCTTTGTGGGAAGCGCCATCGACGATCACGTGGCCAACCTCATTGTAGCCCAGATGCTGTTTTTGGAATCGGAGGATCCCGACAAGGATATCAATCTGTATATCAATTCGCCGGGCGGCTCGGTCTATGCCGGGATGGCTATTTACGATACGATGCAGTATATCAAACCCCCTGTATCGACCATCTGCGTCGGCCTGGCGGCAAGTTTCGGGGCGGTGCTTTTGGCGGCCGGGACCAAGGGGAAGAGGTTGACCCTGCCGCATTCACGGATCATGATGCACCAGCCCGCCGGGGGAGCGCAGGGCCAGGCGGTGGACATCGAGATTCATGCCAGGGAGATTTTGAAGATACGCGAAACCCTGAATGAAATCCTATCCAGACATACCGGGCAGCCGGTGGAGCGTATCGCCAGGGATACAGACCGCGATTTCTTTATCTCCGCCGAAGAGGCGAAAGAATATGGGCTTGTCGATGAAGTCCTGGTTCACCGACCTTAATCTATTTGAGTGGGGTGAAACCGAGTTATGTTTAAATTTACTGATGAAAAAGGACAGCTGAAATGTTCGTTTTGTGGAAAGACCCAGGATCAGGTGCGGAAACTTGTTGCCGGTCCGGGGGTCTATATCTGCGATGAGTGTATCGAGCTGTGCAACGAGATCATCGAAGAGGAGATCGGCGAGGAGGGCGAGCTCGACTTTGTCGATCTGCTGAAACCGCAGGAGATCAAACAGTCACTGGATCAATACGTCATCGGTCAGGAAGAGGCCAAAAGGGTTCTTTCGGTAGCGGTTTACAATCACTACAAAAGGATCAATGCCGCCCAGAAGCTGGAGGAAGTGGAGCTGCAGAAAAGCAATATCGTGCTGATCGGGCCGACAGGAACGGGGAAGACCCTTCTGGCACAGACCCTGGCCCGGATCTTGAATGTTCCCTTCGCCATCGCCGATGCCACCTCGCTTACCGAGGCCGGTTACGTGGGCGAGGATGTGGAGAATATCTTGCTCAAACTGATTCAGGCCGCTGACTACGATATCGAGAAGGCTGAAAAGGGGATCGTCTATATCGACGAGATCGACAAGATCGCCAGAAAAACCGATAATCCCTCCATCACCCGTGATGTCTCCGGGGAGGGGGTCCAGCAGGCGCTGCTGAAAATTCTTGAAGGAACCGTTGCCAGCGTTCCTCCCCAGGGAGGGCGCAAGCATCCGCATCAGGAATTCATGCAGATCGATACCACCGATATTCTGTTCATCTGCGGTGGGGCCTTTGACGGTCTGGAGAAGATCATCCAAAGCCGCGTCAGCAAGAAGGGGATCGGTTTTGGAGCGGATGTGCAGAGCATCAACCAGGAGAATATCGGCTCGATCCTGAGCCAGATCTTGCCTCAGGATCTGCTCAAATACGGGTTGATCCCCGAATTTGTCGGCCGGATCCCGGTCATCGCCACGCTTGATGCTCTTGACAAGAAGGCGTTGATCCGCATCCTGACCGAGCCGCGCAACGCTCTGGTGAAGCAGTACCAGAAAATGTTCGAACTTGACGGCGTTTCCCTTGAATTCAAGGAGGGTTCCCTGGAGGTTGTCGCTGATGAAGCGATCAAGCGCAGCACCGGCGCTCGGGGACTCAGGGCGATCATGGAAGAGGTGCTTCTCGATGTGATGTTTGAGCTGCCCTCCCGCGAAGATGTCAGCCGCTGTGTGATCACCCGTGAAGTGGTTCTGGAAAGGGAGAAGCCGATTCTGGTCACCCAGGATAAACGCAAGAAAAAAGAGGTAACCGCCTGAGCCGGGCTTTCGCCGGCCGGGGTTGAAACGATTGCATTTACAGGGCTGCAGAGCTCCGCCACGTGGCAGGGCTCACAGCCCTTTTTGATGCTGTATTTCCAGGATAAAATACAGGTGAAAGGGGATAATATTGGCTGAAAAGTGGGGTGAGCATATGGATAATCTTGCGGGAATTATCGGTCTGGTGCAGATCTTCTTCGCCGTTGTCATCGGTCTCTATTTTTTCAACCTGCTGCGCAATCAGCAGAGCAGCCGTGTGGCCGTGGACAAGGAATCGCGCAAAGAGATGGATCAGCTGGAGCGGCTCCGCCGGATCTCCCTGACCGAACCCCTATCCGAGAAAACACGCCCGAAAACCTTCGATGAAATTATCGGGCAGAAGGACGGGCTCAAAGCGCTCCGGGCAGCCCTCTGCGGGCCCAATCCGCAGCATGTTATCCTCTACGGGCCCCCGGGGATCGGGAAGACCGCTGCTGCCCGGCTGGTTTTAAACGAGGCCAAGAAGAACCCGCTGAGCCCTTTTGGCAGGGAGGCCTGCTTTACCGAACTGGATGCCAATACGGCGCGCTTCGATGAGC
The DNA here is from genome assembly GCA_012797095.1 of Bacillota bacterium. Lineage (GTDB taxonomy): Bacteria > Bacillota > Dethiobacteria > DTU022 > DTU022 > JAAZPQ01. Next base: position 15,171 of record JAAZPS010000171.1, read on the forward strand.
GCGGCATCGCCGATCCCCTTATCGGCACGGTCCACGATCCGATCTACCAGGGTGCCGGGCCCCTGGGCATGGCCGGCATCCCCCAGCCCAAACCCGGTGCCGTGACCAAGGCTCATGGCGGGGTACTTTTTATCGATGAGATCGGTGAGCTCCACCCCATTCAGATCAACAAGCTGCTCAAAGTGCTTGAAGATCGCAAGGTCTTTCTTGAAAGCGCCTACTACAACAGCGAGGACGGCAATATTCCGCGCCATATCCATGAAATCTTTAGACACGGCCTGCCGGCTGATTTCCGCCTCATCGGGGCGACCACCCGCATGCCCCAGGAGCTTCCCCCGGCGATCCGTTCCCGCTGCCTCGAGATATTCTTTCGTGGCCTGACACCCCGGGAGATCCGGGTTATCGCGGCCAATGCGGCCCGGCGCATCGCTTTTACCATTACCGGGGAGGCGCTCGATGTGATCACCCGCTTTGCCGCCAACGGACGCGAGGCGGTCAATATCATCCAGATGGCCGCGGGGATCGCCCTCGGCGAGGGGCGCAAGGTGATCGCCGACGCCGATATCGAATGGGTGGTCAACAGCACCCAGCTGCCGCCGCGCCCGGAGAGAAAGCCTCCGGAAGAACCGCAGATCGGTTATGCCAACGGCCTGGCCGTGTACGGACCCAATATGGGCACCCTGATCGAAGTCGAGGCGACAGCGCTGCCGGTCAAGCCGGGTCAGGGCAAGGTTACCATCACCGGTATTGTCGAGGAGGAAGAGATGGGCGGCAGGGGCCATATCGTTCGCCGCAAGGGTACTGCCAAGGGCTCGGCAGAGATCGTCCTCACCGTGCTAAGCCGTTACACCGGTCTGAACCTGCATGACTACGATATCCATCTCAATTTCCCCGGGGGGACCCCCGTGGATGGCCCCTCCGCCGGGATCAGCATGGCCGCAGCGGTCTATTCATCGCTCACCGGAGAGCCGTTGGATCCGCTCACAGCGATGACCGGCGAGATCTCGGTACGCGGTCTGATCCGACCCGTGGGCGGTATTCCGGCCAAGATCGATGCAGCCGTCGAGGCGGGAATCAAAACGATACTGATTCCCCAATTCAACTGGCAGGAGGGTTTCAAACACCACCTGACGACCAGAATAATTCCGGTAAACAGCATTGAAGAAGCTTTTGGTGAGCTGTTTTTAAAAAACGAGCCGATGGTGGTGCTTCCTTCACCCTGAGCAGGGCCGGAGGCTGCCGAAGCGGTGCCGGTTGGCGGATACCCTTTCAGGCGGCTGCTGATTTAAAAAAGGAGAAGATGAAACGGGAAGCGAATAAGATTAACAAAGCTTCTCGTTTTTTCATCTATCTGATGGAGGTGACAGGGCGATGCGTAAAGAAAAAGAGCAGTTACCTTTGCTGCCTTTACGGGGGCTGTTGGTATTCCCCAATATGGTCCTGCATCTGGACGTCGGCCGGGAGGGCTCGGTCAAATCGCTGGAGGAGGCCATGGTCGGGGACAACCGTATTCTGTTGATGGCCCAGAAAGATGCCAAGGTGGACGAACCGGCGGAAGCGGACCTTTACACGGTCGGTACCGTTGCCCTGATAAAACAGATGATCAAATTGCCCGGCGGGACCATCCGCGTGCTGGTGGAGGGGTTGGCCCGGGCCCAGGTGCTCCGCTATCTGCAGGCAGAGCCTTATTTCAAGGTTGAAGCGCTGCTGATTCAGGAGGAGACTGTCAAAACAGCGGAGGTGGAAGCGCTCCGTCGCAGCCTGCTGTATCAGTTCGAGCAGTATCTCAAGGCCAGCCGGAGAATTCCCCCGGAGACACTGTCAACAGTCTCGGGTATCGAGGAGCCGGGGCGGTTGGCCGATATCATTGCCTCGCACTTGAATCTGAAGATCCAGCAGAAACAGGAACTTCTGGAAGCGGTCGCGGCGAAGGAACGGCTGGAAAAACTGAGCGAGATCCTCAGCCGCGAGATCGAGATTGTCGAGATCGAGCGCCGGATCAATTTGCGGGTGCGCAAACAGATGGAGAAGACCCAGAAGGAATATTACTTGCGCGAGCAGATGAAAGCGATCCAGAAAGAGCTCGGAGAGAAGGATGAGCGCACCGCCGAGGCCGATGAGTATCGCGAAAAGATCGATCGGACCGAGCTGCCGTCCGAGGTTGAGGAGAAGGCGCTGGAGGAGGCTGACCGCCTGGAGAAGATGCCCCCCGCTGCGGCCGAAGGGATCGTCATCCGCACCTATCTGGATTGGCTGCTGGAGCTGCCCTGGGCGGTGATGACTGCAGATCGTTTGGATCTGGACCGCGCCGCCGAGATCCTGGACGAGGATCACTACGGTTTGCGCAAAGTGAAGGAGCGGATCATCGAATACCTGGCCGTGCGGCAGCTGGCTGAAAAGCTGAAAGGGCCGATCCTCTGCCTGCTCGGGCCCCCCGGCGTGGGGAAAACATCGCTGGCCAAATCGATCGCCCGGGCGCTGGAGCGGAATTTTGTGCGCATCTCCCTGGGCGGGGTTCGCGATGAGGCCGAGATCAGGGGCCATCGGCGCACCTATGTCGGTGCGCTGCCGGGAAGGATCATCCAGGGGATGCGCCAGGCGAAATCGAGAAACCCGGTTTTCCTGATGGATGAGGTCGACAAGATGTCCACCGATTTCAGGGGCGACCCTTCATCGGCGCTTCTGGAAGTGCTCGATCCCGAGCAAAACCATGCCTTCAGCGATCACTATATCGAGCTGCCGTTCGATCTGTCCCAGGTGATGTTCATCACCACGGCGAATGCGCCGCACAATATTCCCCAACCGCTCCTCGACCGAATGGAGACGATTCATCTGCCCGGTTATACCGAGGAGGATAAGGTGGAGATCGCCAGGAGGCATCTGATCCCCAAGCAGATCTCGGAGCACGGTCTGAGCACAACCAACCTGTCCTTTTCCGAGGGGGCGGTGCGGGGGATCATCCGGCTCTACACCCGCGAGGCGGGGGTGCGCAATCTTGAACGCAGTATCGCGGCGATCTGCCGCAAGGTGGCGCGCAAGGTGGTCAAGGACCGCGATGCCCGGGTCAATATAACCCGGAGAAGTTTGCAGAAATACCTGGGGATCCCCCGCTACCGCTACGGCATGGGTGAAAAGGAAGATGAGATCGGGGTGGCCACGGGGCTGGCCTGGACCGACGCCGGGGGAGAGCTGCTCTCCATCGAGGTAACCTTGATGAAAGGCAAGGGAAAGATGATCCTCACCGGCAAACTCGGTGAGGTGATGCAGGAGTCGGCTCAGGCGGCCCTGAGCTATATTCGCTCGCGGGCAGAAAACCTTGGGCTGGACGAAGATTTCTACGAAAAGACCGATATCCATATCCACGTTCCCGAGGGCGCCATCCCCAAAGACGGGCCCTCGGCCGGTATCGCCATGGCCACGGCGCTGGCTTCGGCCCTGACCAGGACCCCGGTATGGCGCGAGGTCGCCCTGACCGGCGAGATCACGCTGCGCGGACGGGTTCTCCCCGTGGGGGGGATCAAGGAGAAGATGCTCGCTGCGCACCGGGCCGGGCTCAAATATATGCTGATGCCGGTCGAGAATCGCAAAGATATGAGCGATATTCCGGCCAATGTGAGGCGGAAGATCGAGGTAAAACTGATCGAGCATATGGACGATGTGCTCGATTTTGCCCTGTTGAAGGAGCCCGGGAGAAAGCCGCCCCCCCCGAAACCGCTGCTCGAGGGCGAGAAGCCTGCCGGCGCTGTCTGCGAAGATCCTCCCCTGCAGCATCAGGACGGGCCGGCGCTGAGGCATTAACGCCGGCTGCGGTCTGGTTCCGGCGGACAGGGGGCTCGAATAAAGATGCTGATCAGATCAGCCGCTCTCGAGAGAGTTGCCTACAAAAAAAATGAGATGCCCCGGGACGGCTTGCCCGAGATCGCCTTTCTCGGGCGCTCCAACGTGGGCAAATCATCGCTGATCAACCGGCTGCTCGGCCGTAAAAGGCTTGCTTACACCAGCTCCACGCCGGGCAAAACCCGGGCGCTCTACTTTTACCGGATCAACGATGCATTCTACTTTGTCGATCTGCCCGGTTACGGGTACGCCCGGGCCGGCAAAAAAGAGCAGCGGGCCTGGGGCGCCCTGATCGAGCAGTATTTGACGGAGCGGGAGCCGCTCTGCGGAACAGTGCAGGTCGTCGACTGCCGCCACCGGCCCTCTGAAGATGATCTTTTGATGGCCCGGTGGCTGCGCTTTCATCGCCTGGCAGCGATCACCGTTGCTTCCAAATCGGACAAGCTCTCTCGCGGTGCCCTGATCCGGCAGCTGCCTCAGATAAGGTCTTTTCTCGAGCTCGGGGAAATGGAAGAGCTGCTGCCGTTTTCCGCCCGCACCGGAGCGGGCCGGGAGCGCCTGTGGAGCGCTCTTGTGGTTTTGTTGAAGCATCGCAACTCGGGTGAAGGGCGGGTAGATCAATGACGCAGCGGAAAGATGAAACGATCAGGGGGATCAAGCCGGGAGCAGTTGCCGGCGTCGATATCGGCTCCCTTTCAGCCGAAGCGGTATTGCTGGAGCAGGGCCGGATCCTTTCTTATTCGATCATATCCACGGGGGTGGACAGCAGAAAGGCTGCCGAGAATGCCCTGGAGGCAGCCCTTGAGAGCGCAACTCTCCGATTCGAGGATCTGGAGATGATCATCGCTACCGGGTACGGCCGGATCAGTGCACCCTTTGCCCATAAAACGATCACCGAGATCACCTGTCACGGCCGGGGTGCCTTTCATCTTGATCCCGCTGTCCGGACCGTGATCGATATCGGCGGCCAGGACAGCAAGGTGATCCGGATCGATGAAGCGGGCAAGGTGCTTGATTTTGCAATGAACGATAAATGCGCCGCCGGGACCGGACGTTTTCTCGAGGTGATGGCCGCTGCCCTGGAGGTGCCCCTGGAGCAGCTGGCCGTGCTCAGCGGGAAGGCCGAACGGGCCACGCCGATCAGCAGCACCTGCACCGTTTTTGCCGAAACCGAGGTGGTCTCCCTTCTTGCCGGGGGCACCGATCGGGCCGAGATTGCCCGGGGCCTGCACGAATCGATCGCTGCTCGCACCTCCAGCCTGGTCTACCGGGTCGGCCTGACCGAAAAGGTGATGATGACAGGCGGGGTGGCCAAGAACAGTGCCGTGGTGCAGGCGCTCGAGGAGAGGTTGGGGCTGTCGATCACCGTCCCGCCGGAGCCGCAGATCGCCGGTGCTCTCGGCGCCGCCCTGCTGGCCCGGGAGCAGCTCTCCGCCGGC
>JAAZPS010000172.1 GCA_012797095.1 Bacillota bacterium
AACACCCGCAAACGGTAAAAGAGGCCATGGTCAAAAAAAATGAGCCGGCCGATCTGGACCGGCTTCTGGAGCTGGATCATGACCGGCGCCGGCTGCTGCAGCAGACAGAGGAGTTGAAACAGCTGCGGAACCGGGTCTCCAGGGAGATCGGCCTGGCCAAAGGCGGTCCGGCGGGGGCGGAGCAGAAGAAAGAGGAGATGCGTCGGGTTGCCGCGCAGATTAAGGAGCTTGACGAAGAGCTGCGCCGGTTTGATCTGGAGATGGAGCAGATCATGCTGCGGCTGCCGAATATCCCCGATCCGGCGGTCCCGACCGGTGATGATGAAGCGGACAACCAGGAGGTGCGCTCCTGGGGCCGCCTTCCGGATTTTGCGTTTGCCCCGCAGCCGCATTGGGATGTCGGTGAGAGCCTGGGCATTCTCGATTTTCCCCGGGCGGGCAAGATCGCCGGCAGCCGCTTTGCCCTCTATTGCGGCGAAGGCGCAAGGCTGGAGCGGGCCCTGATCAACTTCATGCTCGATCTGCACACCGGCGAACACGGCTACCGTGAGATCTTTCCACCCTTTCTGGTCAATTCCGGCAGCATGACCGGAACAGGGCAGCTGCCCAAATTTGCCGAAGATGCCTTCAAGATCGAGGGGACCGACTACTATCTTATCCCCACCGCCGAGGTGCCGGTAACCAACCTGCACCGCGATGAGATCATCGATGGAGCCCTGCTGCCCCTGCGCTATGTTGCCTACAGCGCCTGTTTCCGCGCCGAAGCGGGAGCTCACGGCCGCGACACCCGCGGTCTTATCCGCCAGCACCAGTTCAACAAGGTCGAGCTGGTCAAATTCGTCCTTCCGGAAAATTCGCCGACGGAGCTGGAGAGCCTGACCGCCGACGCCGAGAAAGTGCTGCAGCTGCTGGGGCTGCCCTACCGGGTCATGCTCATGTGTAGCGGCGATCTCGGTTTCGCCGCCGCCAAGAAATACGATCTCGAGGTATGGCTTCCCTCTGCCGGAACCTATCGCGAGATCTCTTCCTGCAGCAATTTCACTGATTTCCAGGCCCGCCGGGCCGGGATCCGCTACCGCCCCGCGCCGGGTCAAAAAGCGCAGTTTGTACATACCCTGAACGGTTCCGGGGTGGCCATCGGCCGGACCGTCGCTGCGATCCTGGAAAACTACCAGCAGGAAGACGGCAGTGTCGTCCTGCCCCAGGTGCTGCGCCCCTATTTCGGCGGCCGCGACAGAATGACCCCGCCCGGCGACCGGTAAACCGCGGTACCGATAATGAGCCCCCGGCAACGGCGACTCGCCGAGTCATGAGTCAAGGGAGTCAAGGAAACGTTTACTGACGAGTCAAGGGGACGGTGACTTTGACTCAAGGGGACGGTGACTTTGACTCACTGTTTTCAGTAGGCAGCAGGTACCTGAAACACCAAGGGGCGGTCCTGTTTGTTCGGCCTCGGTCAAGGGGATCCTGGATGGTCAATATTGTTTTGATAACGGGACGTAGCGCAAGCCGGGCGCAATTCTGTCGGGGTCTGATGTGATTGACAGCGGCACCCCGCTTTGTTATACTGTTCTTGCCTGAAAAGACGCATGCGGGAGGGGTGTCCGAGCGGTTGAAGGAGCCGGTCTTGAAAACCGGTGACCCGAAAGGGCCGTGGGTTCGAATCCCACCCCCTCCGCCAGAATAGAGGCAGTACACGGAGAGATGGCCGAGAGGTCGAAGGCGGTCGCCTGCTAAGCGATTAAGTGGGTTAAAGCCTGCTTCGAGGGTTCGAATCCCTCTCTCTCCGCCACACGCGCTCGTAGCTCAGCCTGGATAGAGTAACTGACTACGAATCAGGAGGTCGCAGGTTCAAATCCTGCCGGGCGCACCAGGTGACAGGGG
>JAAZPS010000173.1 GCA_012797095.1 Bacillota bacterium
CCAGGGGGCGGTCCGGCGCCAGCTCCCGATCGAGCAGGATCGTTCCCAGGGCAATGTAAGAACCGCTGTCGGGTGTGATCAGGGTGCAGTTCTCCCCGATCCAGCCGAGCCCGGCCAACCGGGCCAGCTCGCGTTCGACCAGGGGGCTGCGGTCCGACAGGATCCGTCCGCGCAGCGGTCCGGGAAGCTCGCGTTCGATCAGCTTCAGCAGCCGCTCCGCCCGCTCTTTCAGGAGCTGGTGATAGTCAAGACCGGCGGCGCAGCGGGCTACCTCGCCCCGCGGCCCCGGTTCGTCAGGGGGCGTTGTTTTAACCGGTGCACCGTGGGGCAGGCCGATGACGACGATACTGCGGCAGCCTGGCAGCAGTCTCTCCGGGGCCAACCGGATCATCGGATCTTTTTCCTCAAAGGGGCTGACCCGGCCTTCCCTGCTTCGCCGCTGCAACCGGGATAGCAGCCCGGCCCCGGGCTCGACGGGAGCGATTCCCGCTGTCTTCAGGCCCGCCGCCGCGGCCAGCTCAGGAAGATCATTCAGCTTTCCGTACACTGCTGCTCGCCTCCTTCTCTTCGATCATAGATTCAATCGGCGGTCCCGTCAATGACGGCAGCGGCGGCGCTGCCAAGAGGTGGAAGGTGATCGGCGGGCCCGGAAAGGGAAGGGCCGCAAATTTGTCGAATTAGACGGGGAAAGGAGATCTGATCCCGGTGGAGGGATGGGCTTTTCTAATGCAGGCGTACGATGATCTGGAGGCCGGCCTGGTCTGCGGACTGCTGGAGGCGGCCTCGATCCCGGCACGGCGTCAGGAGAGCAATTCTCTGGTCGGGGGGATGCGGGTGATCACCGGCCAGGCGTACGAGATCGATATCTATGTCCCGGCAAAGCTGTTGCTGCGGGCACGGGCGATCCTTGCGGCCGTGCACCGACAGGAGAGGTCCGGGAACGAACAATGACCGGCCCGCTTGAGACCAGATTGATCCGGATAGATCTGGCCAGGAGGGTCCTGCCCCTTTATATCGCCGCCGATCTGGAAGCTCTCTTTGATGATGCGGCCGATCCCGATCAGGTCCCTTGCTGGGCCGAGGCCTGGCCGGCAGCGCGGGGTCTGGCGGAATATTTTCTGGAAGGCCCCACCCTGAAGGGGAAGGAGGTTCTCGAACTGGGTGCCGGGGTGGGTCTACCGGGGGTGTCCTGCGGGCTCCGGGATGCGGCGGTGACCTTCTCCGATTTCCAGCAGCGCGCCCTGCAGCTCTGCGAAGCCAACGCCCGGCTGCACCGCCTGAACAGCTACCGCTTGCTTCTTGCCGACTGGCGCAGCCATACTTTTCGCGAGCACTTCGATCTGGTGCTGGCCTCCGATATCGCCTATGAGCCGCGGCTGCTGCCCCACCTGAAGCGGGTCCTGCTCGAGGCGAGCAGGCCCGGTGGCAGGATCTATTTTTCCCATCCCGCCCGGCCGGTGACCTTCTCCTTTGTGGAGGAGCTTCTTGACGGCGCTTCTTTTACCGAAGAACGCACGACAGTCACCGTGATCGTACCCGATGATCCTGTTCGCACACACTACGAGATCGTGATGCAATGTTTGCGCAGAACCGCCGGCTGATCCCGGAAACAGGTGATCGCGGCGGTTGCTGTGCAGCGAGCCATATCCGGTTATCTCAGATCTGATTCCGAAAAAGGAGTGTGCTGCCATGAAAAGTCCCCCTGTACGCAGACCCTACTTTTCCGTGCACCGCCGCTGTGAGATGTTCTGGCTGATTTTCTGCTGGGTTGTTGTGGCGCTCTGCTCCCTTTTGCTTTATCGTTACTGGGACTGGACCCGCAGTATGGAGATGACCAACTATCTGCAGCAATTCCGCTCGATCAAGCCGGTGGAATATCTTTTCAGAGCGTTTACCTTTCTCGGCGAAGATGAATTCTATATGATCTTTTTCGGCATAATAATCTGGTGTTTCAACAAATCGCTCGGCTTCTGGGCGGCGGTGGTGCTGCTTCTTTCCGGACTGGTCAGCAGTGTGACCAAGGATATTTTTGCTCTGGGCCGTCCTGTTCTCGAGGGGATGCAGCAGCTGGAAAGCTATGCTTTTCCGAGCGGCCATACCCTGACCGCGGTGACGGTGTGGGGTTATCTGGCAATCAGGCTTAAACAAAGGTGGTTCTGGATCTGGATTGCGGTGGTGATGCTCCTGACCCCTTTTTCACGGATCATCCTGGGATATCACTATCCCGGTGATATCCTGGGGGGTTATGCCATCGGTATTCCCCTGCTGCTGTTTCTGGTCTGGTTGAGCAGCCTTTTTGTGGAGAGAGGTTGGGGGCAGCACCTCTCCGGGAAACTGCTGCTGTTCTTCTGTCTGCTCGGACCGGTGCTTCTGACCGTTCTCGATCCGCAGGACGATATCGCCAAGTTGATGGGGCTTCTGGCCGGTGCTGCTGCGGGCTATATTATCGAACAAAAAAGGGTGCGCTCCGTTCCCCGCTCTCACTGGGTTCTCCAGCTGCTCAAATCCGCCATCGGTCTGGCGGTGCTCTTCGGTATTGTCATCGGGTTGAAGCCGTTTCTTTCCTCGGGCAATCCGGCTCTGCAGACGGCCTGCTATTTTTTGCGCTACGGCCTGGTCGGGATCTGGGTCACCCTGGCAGCCCCGGCACTCTTTGTAGCTCTCAAGCTGACGCCGCGTCAAAAGGAGCTGTAGGGCGCCGGGCCGGGCTCCGTAAAGGGCGTCGCTCCAGGGTGTTTCCGGTGTTTGCCGGAAGCATGCGCATGCAATTTTATTGATCGATTACAGGGATCAAAAGAGAGGAGATCATTGAATTGTGTAGAACTAGTATAATGTGTCTTCTCGTATGATCTTGTCCTGGTAAGGGGTGAAGCTAAATGCCTTTTGGCAATTCGATCGGCTTCATGGAAATAATCGTCATTCTGGCAGTAGCGTTGATCATCTTCGGGCCGGCCAAGCTTCCCGAGCTGGGGCGTTCTATCGGCCGCGGTATCCGGGAATTCAGGCATGCGTTCAGCGATGTCGGCAAGGCTTTTTCACTGGAAGAGGAAGAACAGGATTCTGAGGAGAACAGATAATTTCGATCAGCTCCGGGCTGCTTCCTTTTTTGGCCCGGGGCTGCCTCCGGAAGGATAACCGCCGGAAACCAGTACAAAGGAGGCAAGAGAGATGAAACCTGGAGTGACAGAGCTGCTATTGATTCTGTTGGCCATTTTGCTGCTCTTTGGGGCGAACAAGCTGCCGGAGCTGGCCCGGGCCATCGGTAGAAGCGTGACCGAGCTTAAAGACGGGATGAAAGGCAAACCCGAGGTGCCCTCCACCACACCAGAGCAGAAAGAGTAACCGGGAGCATCTTTGCCGCCCTGTTTTCCGTCCCTGTCACGGTAGCTGTGCCTTTTTGCCGGCCGATAAAGAGTTGCTGCCCAAAAGAACGTGGAAAGATTATTGTCGATCACGGGAGGCACCGCCATCGTTATGAGCAAAAATGCAGAAGCGGCCATGACAGTGCTGCAACATTTTGCCGAGCTGCGCTACCGTCTCATCGCGGCGGTAGCGGTTTTCCTGGCTGCTTCGATCGCCTGTTTTATCGCGGCGGAACCGATCCGCCGCTTTTTAACGGTTCCCGCAGGAGGGCTGCGCCTGGTCTACTTTTCACCGCCGGAAGCGCTGATGGCGCAGTTCAAGCTGGCCCTGCTGGCCGGGGCGGTGCTGGCCTCGCCGGTGATCCTTTACCAGGTGGTTGCCTTTATCTATCCGGCCCTGACGCCGGTGGAAAAGAAGATCTGTCTCCGGACCTTGGGCGGCGTCATCGCCCTTTTTGGTGCCGGGGTTGCCTTCGCTTACCGGGTGCTGCTTCCTCTCGTCCTGCGTTTTCTGCTGCGGCACGGCGGAGTGAGCGCCACCGCGAAGCTGGCGGTGAGCGATTATATCTCCATGTTTTTTCAATTTATTCTCTTTTTCGGGGTAGTCTTTCAGCTTCCCCTGATTGCCTGGGCTCTGGGACGCCTTGACCTGCTCAGGGCAGCGCAGCTGCGCAGCCGGCGCAAGTATGCTCTGCTGATCATCGTTATCCTGGCGGCAGTGCTGACCCCGCCCGATCCGATCACCCAGATCTTGCTGGCGCTGCCCCTTTTGCTGCTGTACGAGCTCTGCATCTGGATGGTGCAGCTCGGCGGACGGGGCTGGATCAAAGATAATTCAGGGCAATAATTCTAGTTCTGGAAACTGGTGGTGTTAACCGTGAACAGCACGCGGCTCGGAGGGGCCATTATCCTGGCGGGGGGAGAGAGCAGCCGCCTCGGCTTTCCGAAGCCTCTTCTGGAGCTGAACGGGAGGCCGCTCGTCGAGATCATCGTCAGCCGGCTCTCCCTCCTGTTTGAAGAGATCACCGCGGTTACCGACTGCGAGGATCTTTTCGCCGATCTGCCGGTCAAGCTGACCGGAGATCTGCTCACCGGCTGCGAGAAGAGCCCCCTCAGGGGTATCCATGCCGGTCTAAGCGTCTCCCGGCTGCCGTACCAGTTTGTTGTTGCCTGTGATATGCCCTTTATCAACCTGGAGCTGGTTCGCTACATGGCTGCCTTTGCCCCGGATTACGATGCTGTTGTTCCCCGGATCGGCGATCATTTCCAGCCCCTTCATGCCTTCTACAGCCGCTCCAGCCTCGGTTCGATCAGGCGCTTCATCGAAGGGGGCCGCTGCAAGGTGATCGATTATTATGATACTATTAGGATGCGGCCGGTAAGCTATCCCGAGGTTGCGCGCTTCGATCCCGGGCAGCGCTCTTTTTTCAATATCAACACCTGGGACGATTATTACGCAGCGCGGCAGATGCTGCCCGGGCCGGAGCCGGAAATAGATCCGCTGAAGCTTGTCAATTACCGGGGAAAGGAACGCTGATCGCATGAGACTGCCGGAATATGTGGGACCCCTTGCTTTCGGGGTGAAGATGGGGCTTATTGTTCGGGGGATGGATATCATCAAGACTGTCTTCGAGCAGCTGCTCTGCTGTCACCGGGACGGGCTGCTCGAAAGCGGCGATATCATCTGCATCACCGAATCGGTGGTCGCTCGCGCCCAGAATAACTATGTTACCACGGCCGATGTGGCCCGGGAGAGCCGTGAAAAACTACGCCTTTCCCCCGAAGATAGGCTCGGTCTTGTTTTCCCCATTGCCAGCCGCAACCGTTTTGCCCTTGTTTTAAGAGGTCTCGCCCTGGCTGTGCCCCGGGGTGAGGTTGTTCTGCAGCTCTCCTTCCCCCACGACGAGGTGGGAAATCAGATCATCGATCCCGATTTTGCCGATGCCCTGGGGCGCGATCTGATCACCCTGGAAGATCTGGACGGACGGGTATTCCCACATCCGGTCACGGGGATCGATTATATCCGGCTGTACCGGGATATCATCAGCGAGACGGGGGCGGTGCCCCGGATCATCCTCTGCAACGATCCTCTGCAGATTCTCGAGTACAAGCCTGACGGGGTCATCGCTGCCGATATTCATACCCGGGCCCGGACCAGGGCCTTGCTTGCGGCTCGCCATCCCCGCTGCCTGACCCTCGATCAGCTCTGCAACAGCGGTACAGCCCATTCCGAATGGGGTCTGCTGGGCAGCAATATCTCTGCCGGTGAAAAGATCAAGCTGGCGCCGCGCGAAGGCCCCGCCATTGTCGCCGAACTGCAGCGGCTGGCCCGGGAAAAGCTGGGGCTTCATCTCGAGGTGATGATCTACGGTGACGGTGCTTATCGCGATCCGACCACCGGGATCTACGAACTGGCCGATCCCCGGCCGACTGTTGCCGCGACAGCGGGTTTGAACCGCTACCGTGAAGGGATCAAGTACAAATATCTGGCCGACTATTACTACCTGGAGAAGGGCAAAAGTATCGCCGAGATCGAGAAGCTCCTGCAGGAGCAGAAGCAAAACCCCGCCGGCGGGGACGGGGAATCCTGTGAAGGAACCACCCCGCGGCGGATGGAGGATGTTGTGGCCAGCCTGGCCGATCTGGTCAGCGGCTCTTCCGATGCGGGGACCCCCCTGGTGGTGGTGAAGGGCTTCTAGATTTTCGTAGCGCCAGGACCGCCGCTGCCACCAGAAGAAGAGAGAGCGGCGGGAAAAAATCGCCGGCCAACCGGTAAAGGGTGTTCCGCCGGGCCAGATCCAGCTTCAGGATATGGAAACCGCGCTCACCCTTGCCCGTGCGCATCAACTCCCGCCCCCGATAGTCGAAAGAGATGGAGATGCCGCTGTTGGCAACCTGGGTTACCCCGATCCCCATCTCCGCCGCCCGCAAGGCTGCCACCTGGGCGTGCTGCTCCAGTCCGATGCTCTCCCCGAACCAGACATCATTGGTCGCGATAAAGAGATGGCGTCCCCCCCGTCGGGCGAAACGGCGGGTGTAGTCCCCGAAATATGATTCAAAACAGATCGCCCCGGCAAGAGGCCCCCTGCGGTGGCTGAACAGGGAATACTCATCCCCCGCCCGGTAGCGGCCGATCTTGAAGTCGAGATCAAGCCACCGGTTCAGCTGCCCTTCAAGAGGAAAGTATTCGACGAAGGGGACCAGGCGCTGCTTGTGGTAGACCTGGGTGCGGCCCTGCTGCGGGGAAAGGAATACGATGGAGTTGTAAGGGGTTTCCCCGGAATAGATCTGCGCTCCGTAAAGGAGATCCACCCCCAGCTCGCCGGCCAGCCGGATCATCTGCTGCCGCTGCAGCAGGGCACCATTTTTCATCACCAGGGTAACCACCGTTTCCGGCCACAGAACCAGCTCCACCCCGGGTTCCTTTTCCAGCGCTGCGCGGGTCAGTTCAAGATAGCGCCGCAGGATCAGCTCCCTGTCCGAGTCGAGAATCTCCTCGGGGCCG
>JAAZPS010000174.1 GCA_012797095.1 Bacillota bacterium
CCGCTGCCGAGTACCGCCGGCTGGCCGCAAAGGAGAAACCGGCTCCGCCGCTTCTGCGCAATGCTGTGACCGCTTTTTTCAGCGGAGGGGCGATCTGTCTTCTGGGCCAGGCGATCCAGAACAGCTATATCGCACTCGGTTTCAACCCGGAAGAGGTGGCCAATCCCACGGTGATCACGGTGATCTTTCTGGCCTCACTTTTGACCGGGCTCGGTCTGTTCGACCGGTTGGCCCGCTTTACCGGAGCCGGGACCGCTGTGCCGGTGACCGGTTTTGCCAATTCACTCACTGCGGCGGCCCTGGAGTTCAAAAAGGAGGGGCTGGTGCTGGGCGTCGGTGCGAAGATCTTCTCCCTCGCCGGCAGCATCCTTCTGTTCGGCGTGGTGACGGCCTTTTTCGTCGGGCTGATCTCGGCGTTGTTCTGATGAGATCGGGGGATCCCGGAGAAACGGGCGTGAGCGGATGAGCACCAAAACGGGTAAGCAGTCTATCCTGCTGGATCCAGTCCCCTCCCTGGCCTCCACGGCTGCAGTGGCGGGGCCGCTGGAGGGGCGGGGGCCCCTGGGCAGCGATTTCGATTTGGTCTACGGTGATCTGCGGGCGGGGCAGAAAAGCTTCGAGGCCGCCGAAAGGAGAATGCTCCAGGAGGCCTGCTCCCGGGCGCTGGAAAAGGGAGCTTTCAACCTGGAGGAGATCGACTATTTCATCTCCGGTGATCTCCTGAACCAGATCACCGTCTCCGGGTACAGCGCCGCCGCCCTGGGGCGGCCCTATTTCGGACTGTACGGCGCCTGCTCAACCCTCTCCCTGGCCCTTTCCTGGGGGGGGATGCTCGTGGCGGGGGGGGGTGCCCGCACCATTCTGGCGGCGACCTCGAGCCACCACTGCAGCGCCGAGCGCCAGTTTCGCTATCCCACCGAGTACGGTTTTCAGCGTCCCGAGCAGGCCCAGTGGACCGTTACCGGGGCGGCGGCGGCGGTGGTCAGCGCTGCCGGGGAGCCCCCCCGGATCACCGCTGTAACCACGGGAAAGGTGATCGATCTCGGTGAAACGGACAGCTTCAGTCTCGGCGCGGCCATGGCCCCGGCGGCAGCTTCAACCTTGATCATGCACTTCCAGGATCTGCAGCGCAATCCTGATTACTACGACCTCATCGTCACCGGCGATCTGGGCGGGATCGGTTCGAAGCTGCTGCTGAGTCTGCTCGCTCGCAGCGGCTACTACCCCGAGCAAAATTACAATGATTGCGGGCTGATGATCTACAATCCTCATCTCCAGCAGATCGGGGCCGGCGGGAGCGGCTGCGCCTGCTCGGGCGTGGTGGTCCTGGGCCACCTCATCAGGCGAATGCGGCAGGGTGAGCTGCAGAAGGTCCTCGTTGTCTCCACCGGAGCCCTCCACAGCACCACCACCCTGGCCCAGGGCGAGAGCATCCCGGCGGTGGCCCATGCCGTGGCTCTGGAGATGTGAGGCAATCTACCGGAAGAAAGGATCGGGTGAACCATGGGTACCTATCTAACCGCTTTTCTGGTCGGGGGCATTTTCTGCCTCGTCGGTCAGCTCCTTTTTGATCTGACCCCATTTACACCGGGCCATATCCTCTCCGGATTTGTCGTCGCTGGCGGGATCCTCGGTGGGTTCGGCCTTTACGACCGCCTGATTCAATTTGCCGGCGCCGGGGCCAGCCTGCCCATTTCCAGCTTCGGCAATGCCCTGGTCAAGGGAGCCATGCTCGAGGCAGCCCGCAAAGGGATCATCGGTGTTCTCACCGGTATGTTCGAGCTGACCAGCACCGGGATCACCGCCGGAATACTTTTCGCTTTCTTCATGGCGCTGCTTTTCGATCCCCGGGGATAGCACAGAACCCCGCCCCCAACCGGAAGGACGGAGGGATCGGTAGGCCAGCAGGATGGCCTGATAGGGTAGCGGGAGAATTGGTGGATTTACGGGGCCGGCGACTGCAGAAACTTCAACAACAGCAAAAGGGACAAACCGGATTCCCCCTTGTCCCGGAGAACAGAGGCCTGTATATGCAGGACACGGTGCGTCGCTCCCTGTCATCATGGGGGAGCAGCCCGAAGGATTCCCGCCTCTGTGTGGGCGGGAGATCCTGTTGTCTATGATGCTCAACGGGCTGTAATCTTGGCAGGGTTAAAAACGGAAATTTTCGCTCTACACTGGGTAATAGGGCGGTTAGGCAATGCCATCCCGCGATGGTGGGGCTGAGCTCTTTTGTTGTCTATAATGTCGTAGTTTCCTGTCATCCTGAGGGCGTAGCCCGAAGGATCTCCGCTTCTGTGTGGGGCGTTGTCTATGATGCTCAACGGGCTGTAACTTTCGTCGGGTTAAAGATGAGATCCTTCGCTTCGCTCAGGATGACACGGGGGAGGTCGCTCAGGATGACAGGGGGGGCCGGGATGACAGGGCGGCCCGGGATGACAGGGCGGTTGGGTGGTGCTGCTACCTCCATGACCTTGAAGCGGGGGAGGGCCCGGAATGACAGGGGGGGCCTGGGATGACAGAGTGGCTGGAGGGCCTCAGGGTGACAAGGGCGGTTCGAGGGTACAGGCGGGTAAATTTCGGTGCATCTGGGGAAGAATAAGCAAGCAAATAGAAGATGATGGAGGCAGCCGCCGGTGCCAACGGCAATTCATAAAAAACTGGAAGAGAACAAGGCCTACCTGCAGGAGAGGCTCGAGCTGGGCAGCAAAAACTTCGATCTTATCTTGAAGGAGCTGACGATCGGGGGTAAAAAGGCGGTGCTGCTCTTTGTGGACGGGTTGAACAACAACGAGATCACTGTCTTTGTGATCCGCGCTCTGCTGGAAGCCAACCGGGAGCAGCTGCTCCCCTCCCCGACCGACAAACTACTCCAGAAGATCATCCCCTTTGCCGAGGTCGATCCGGTTGAGGATTTCGAGAAGGCTCTGCGTCAGGTTCTGTCCGGACCGATGCTTCTCTTGATCGACGGGGAGGCGGTGGGGCTGCTCATCGATACCCGCGAATATCCGGTGCGCGAATCGCAGGAGCCCGATATAGAAAAGATCACCCGGGGCTCGCGGGACGGATTCGTGGAGACGCTGGTCTTCAATGTGGCCCTGGTGAGGCGGCGGATTCGCGATCCCCAGCTCCGCTGCGAGCTCGTCGAGGTGGGCCGCCGCTCCGTCACCGATATCGCCATCGTCTATATCAATGATATCGCCAACCCCGGGATCGTCGATGATATCAGGAACCGCATTGAAAAGATCGATATCGATGCCCTACCCATGGCCGAAAAAACCGTCGAAGAATTTATTGCCTGCTCCTGCTGGAATCCCTTTCCCGTGGTCCGCTACACCGAGCGTCCCGATGTGGCGGCAACGCATCTGATCGAGGGCCATGTGATCATCATTGTCGACACATCGCCTTCGGTGATGATCGCTCCGGTCACCTTTTTTCATCTGCTCCAGCATGCCGAGGAGTTCAGGCATAATCCGGTCACCGGCACCTATATCCGCTGGGTCCGCTCGCTGGGGGTGCTGCTCTCCTTCTTCCTGATCCCGCTCTGGCTGCTCCTGGCGATGGAGGGGCGCTACCTGCCCGAAGGGTTGAAATTCATCGGCCCGAAGGAGCAGGCGAACATCCCGCTTTACCTGCAGTTTATCTTTGCCCATTTCGGCCTTGATCTGGTGCGCCTGGCCAGTATCCATACGCCCTCTCCCTTTGCCACTGCCCTGGGTCTGGTCGGGGCCCTGTTGATCGGCCAGATCGCTGTCGAGGTCGGCTTCTTTACCCCGGAGATCCTTCTCTATACCGGGCTGGTGGCGCTGGGTGTCTTCTCGAATCCGAGCTGGGAGTTGAGTATGGCCAACCGGGTCGTTCTGATCTTCCTGATCCTGCTGACCGGCCTGCTGCGCTTGCCGGGTTTGCTGATCGGTTTTACCCTGCTTCTGCTCCGGCTGTTGACCACAAGATCCTTCGGTTTCCCCTATCTCTGGCCGCTGATCCCCTTGAATCTGAAGGCGCTCCCGATCATCTTTTACCGCCGCCCCATCCCCATGCAGCTCTACCGGCCCGACTTTTTGCGGACCAGGGACAGCGATCGCACCGGCGGGCGGCGGTAAGCCCGGGGCGGGGCTGATATTCCAACAAATGACTAATAATTTATGGTATAATCGAAAAGATCGATCACTCTTTGGATAATAAATTTAACGGTGGTTGGCTCTTTTGACGATTATAGTGACCCATGCTCATGCCGGTTTTGAGGCCCTGGCGGCGCTGGCAGCGGCGGCAAAACTCTATCCGGGAAGCGCTGTTCTTTTCCCGGAGCGGCTGTCGCGCGATGCAGCGCTGTTCTGGGAACGGCACCGGGAGCGGCTTTCGCTCACGACTTTAACCGGGACAGACCCTCCGCCCACAGCGGAGACCGTTGTTCTGGTCAATACCCGGCGGCGGAGCCTGCTGAAGCCGCACCATCTTCTATTGGAGCAGGCTGCGGCGGTCCATATCTACGATCATCATCCCCCCGCTGCCGATGATATCGAGGGCGATGAGGACTGCATCGAACAGGTCGGTGCGGCGGCCACCCTTCTGGTGGAAAAGATCCGCCGCCGCGGTATTCCGCTGAACGAGGTGGAGGGGCTGCTGTATCTTCTGGGGATCTACCGTAGCACCGCCTCGCTGGGCAGCGCTGCAGCGACCCCGCGCGATGCCGCCGCCGCCGCCTTTCTCTGGGAACAGGGGATCGACTCGCTGCTGCTTCAGGAGTATCTGCGTGCGCCCCTGACGGAATCGCAGAAAGGGCTGTTGGAGAGACTTTTCCGCGAGAGCCGGCTCTACGAGATTGCCGGGCGGCGCATCCTGATCACGGTGATCCCCGCGGGCGATCATCTCCGGGGGGCGTCGTTCCTGGTGCGGCGGCTGCAGGAGAGCGAGGAGATCGATCTGGCGGTGATCCTGCACGAGCTTGCCGGTGCCGCCTTTTTGATCGCCCGTACCGTTGCAGATGAGCTCGATCTGGAG
>JAAZPS010000175.1 GCA_012797095.1 Bacillota bacterium
CCCCCCGAGATCGCCGTCCCCCGGGATCTGCAGCTTGAGCCGGCCGGCATTGATCAGGGTGTTGTAGGTACCGTGCACGATCCCCTGCGACCCGATGTACATCCACCCTCCGGCAGTCATCTGACCGTAACTGGCTACTCCCATCTGGGCGGCGATCTCCCAATCATCCTGATTGTCAAAAAGACCTACCATCAGCCCGTTGGTGATGATCACCCGCGGCGCTTCGGGCCGTGAAGGAAAAAGGCCCAGCGGGTGACCCGAGATCAGCACAAGGGTCTGCCAATCAGTGAGTGCCACCAGATATTTTTTGATCAAGCGGTACTGCAGCCAGTTCTGGCAAACACTGCCGGTCTCGCCGTAGGTAACCAGCTCGTAAGGGTACAGTGCCACCTCAAAGTCGAGATTGTTGTCGAGCATCACCTGAAGCGCTTTTCCGGCGGTGCACTTGCCCGCGTATTCATCGATGGGTCGGGCCCGGATCCGGCCCGGGGGGCGGTAGCGGTAAGCGTAGATCCGCCCCCGGGTGTACAGTTCATTCAGCAACTCCGGGGCCAGCTGCTCATGCAGCGCCGCAGGGACGTAGCGCAGGGCATTTTTCAGGGCAATCCTGCTCTGCGCTTCGTTCAAACGGAAACCCCGGTCCGGTGCCCGACGAATGCCGGGGGTGAAAGCCGCTCCGGCGGGGAGGGTTTCCTCCAGCCGGATCGTCATCGCCCCTGCGATCTTCGAATTGGTTGACATGATCTCACCTCCCGTTCTGGATGCAGCCGACCGTCTCCGCGACGAAGTAACTCTTTTTACAAGAGCAGGCGGTCCGCCAGCAGCCCTCTGATCCTTTCCTGCAGTTTCCGGGAGGCGGCGCGGATCCGGGCAGCCTCCTCGCTCATCTTTTCCCGGAAGGCGCTGTCGCTGATCCCTTCCAGGTTGATCGATACATTGGCCAGGGCGCCTTCGATCCCACTGCGGGCCAGCAGCGCTGCTACAGCGCTGTCGCTCCAGGTGGCGGGATTGCCCTGCTCCAGCGCCCCGGGACACAGCTGCAGCCCCTCCAGGGAGCGGTTGGCGGCCAGCAGTGCCTCCTGGATCACCCGGGAACGTTCCTTTTTGCTGACTTCATCCGGCACCGGGAGGCGGTACGCCTTCAAAACCCGGCGGTACGCTTCGCAATCGCGATCCAGATCCGCCTGCAGCAGCTGCAGCAGGCGGAGCGATTCATGAAGGATGCGCTCATTATCCTGCTCCCGGGCTTCATCACCGCTCCTGCCAGCGGTGAACCGCGCCACCATCGCTACCAGGGCAGCGCCCATCGCTCCGGCCAGGGCTGAAACGCTCCCCCCGCCCGGGGCCGGCCGCCCGGAGGCCAGCTCCTCGAGAAATTGTTTTACACTGAGATCAACGAAGATCTTCAAAACCCCCTTCAGCATAGATCATCTTATTCTTCGGCCATCCTTTTTTCCAGCACCTGCCCGGGGTGAAAACCCTGCAGGCGCAGATACGCAGCCGCTGTATCGATAAGCGCTTCCGCCGGAACCAGGCCGACGATCTCGCTGCTGCCGATCCCCACACCGCGAAGGGCGGCCTCGCCTTTGACCCGCTCGAAGAGCTGTGCCAGTGAAATTTCCCGGTAATTGCACAGATTGATCGTCACCTGGGCGGTCGCACTTTCCTCGATGAAGATCCCCAGCGCTTTGACCCCGGGGTAACCGCCGCTGCTGCCCCGGATCGAGCGGGCAATCGCCCGGGCAATCTGCAGATCGCTGCTGTCAAGATTGATATTGTACGCGATCAACGGCGGACGGGCCCCCACAGCGGTGGCTCCGGCGGTGGGGTGAGGTCGGGATGGCCCGAAATCGGGCCGCCGCGCCGGCAGCTCCATCGCCTTTTTGAGCCCCTCGTATTCGCCGCGGCGCACCGCAGCCAGATTCCTTCGATCCGCCGAAAAAGCGGCCTCTTCGTAAAGATAGACCGGGATCTTCAATTTTTCGGCAATCTCCGCGCCCAATTCACGGGCCAGGATCACACATTGCTCCATGGTGGTGCCGCTGAGCGGGATCAACGGCACCACATCGGCCGCGCCGATGCGGGGATGCTCTCCGCGGTGCCGCTCCATATTGATCAGCTTCGCCGCTGTCTTCACCGCGCCAAAAGCGGCCTTTTTGACCGCCTCCGGCTCCCCGACAAAGGTGACCACACTGCGATTATGGGCGGCATCGCAGGAACAATCCAGAACCCTGATTCCTTTCACCAGGGTGATGGACTCCACGATTCTCTCCACAACCTTTTTGCGCCGGCCCTCGCTAAAATTGGGGACACATTCGATCAGTCTGCCCATCAGTTAACCTCCCACAACTACCTTTCCCGACTTGATCACCTGTTTCACCAGATTGGTGCCGAAACGGTAGGGCAGGCTGCGATAGTCGGCAGCATCAAAGATCACCAGATCGGCCTTCTTGCCCGCCTCGAGGCTGCCCCGGTCGGCGGCGCACCCCAGAGCGTGTGCCGCATTGATCGTTGCCGCAACCACCGCCTCTGCCGGAGTCATCTTCAACTGACGGCAGGCGATCCCCATGACCACCGGAAGCGAGTTGACCGGGCAGCTTCCCGGATTGAAATCGCTGGCCAGGGCCACGGCAACACCAGCTTCGATCATCTGCCGCGCCGGGGCATAGCGCTCCTTCATCAAACAAAAAGTCGTTGCCGGTAAAAGTACCGCCACCGTTTCGGAGCTTGCCAGTGCGGCCACACCCCGCCCGGAGACCGCGACCAGATGATCTGCCGAAAGGGCCCCCAGCTCCACCGCCAGCTCCGCACCCCCCAGGGAGACGATCTCATCGGCATGCAGCTTCAGCTTGAAGCCGTAGCGCTGCGCCTCCAGGAGAATTCGGCGGCTCTGCTCGATGGAGAACACCCCTTCTTCACAGAAGACGTCACAGCATCCGGCCAGCCCCGACCGGGCCACTGCAGGAAGCATCTCCCCGACAACAAGGGCAACATATTCATCCGGATCGCTCCGGTACTCTTCGGGGATCACATGAGCACCCAGAAAGGTCGGGAGAAGCTCCACCGGCTGCCTCTCCGCAAGGGTCCTGATCGACCGCAGCTGCTTCAGCTCGTCCTTCAAAGTCAGACCGTAACCGCTCTTGATCTCGGCGGTGGTGGTCCCCGCGGCGAGCATCTCACCGAGATATCTCTGTCCCATCCCGACCAGCTCCCCTTCACCGGCAGATCTGGTCGCACGCACGGTGCTGTGAATACCACCCCCCCCGGCCAGGATCTCGAGGTAAGCGGCACCCCGGATCTTCATCTCGAATTCATCCTCGCGTGAACCGGCAAAAAGGAGATGGGTATGTGGGTCGATCAAGCCCGGCAGAACCACCGTGCCTCGTGCGTCGATCAGGACCGTCTCCGCAGTCATCTCGACCTGCTCCATCACCCGGACAGTGCTGCCGACAGCCGCAATGAGACCATCTTTCACCGCCACAGCCCCGCCGGCGATGATTCCCGGGTCGCCGAGTGCGAGCCCCCGCGCCGGCCGCTTGCTGTTACCTTTGACCGTGACCAGCTGCTCCGCATTGATCAGGAGCAGGTCCGCTTTTACCTTCACCGAATAACCCCCCTGTAACCGATGATCAGACTCCCCGGTGGTGCCGCTCCGGCAGTTCAAGCTCGCCCACCATCTCCTCAACCACCCCGACAAGGGCACCGCTTTGCACCAGCTGTTGAACCGCTTGCAGATCCTGATAAAGGATGCGGTCCCCTTCCTCCCGCGGCAGACGCTCACAGAGCAGCCGGAAAGCGGCCCCGCTGCCCCTGCCGATACGATGTTTCGCAAAAGTGAGCGCCCGGGATGCTGCCAGCAGCTCCGCGGAGATCACCCAGGTGATATTCTCCACCACCCGGCGTGCCTTGTACGCGGCAACAGAGCCCATGCTGACATGATCCTCCTGATTTCCCGATGTGGGGATGGAATCGACGCTGGCCGGATGAGCCAGCACTTTTCCTTCCGACACCAGCGCAGCTGCGGTGTACTGCAGCAGCATCAACCCCGAATTGAGACCTCCGTTTGCAGTGAGAAAGGCAGGCAGCCCGTTGTTCAAAGCGGGGTTGACCAACCGTTCAATACGCCTTTCGGAGATATTGCCCAGCTCATTTACGGCCACAGCCAGAAAATCGAGGGCCAGAGCCAGCGGCTGCCCATGAAAATTACCGCAGCTGATCACCTCTCCACCGGCCGGAAAGATCAGTGGATTATCGGTCGCAGCATTGATCTCCACTTCGAGGACACCCCTGATATAGGCCAGCGCATCCAGGGTGGCCCCATGGACCTGCGGAATACAGCGCAGGGTATAGGCATCCTGAACCCGTTTTTGTTTCTGTCGGGTCAACAGATCACTTTCCTGGATAAGTTTCAGCATCAGCGCGGCGCAGATCCTCTGGCCCGCATGGGGACGAACCGAGTGGACCTGGGGGGCGAAAGCCGAGGCGATCCCCTCGAGGGCTTCAAAGGAAAGCGCTGCAGCGATGGTGGCATTCCTGAACAGCTCGACAGCATCGAGGAGGGCCAGCGCTCCCAGAGCACTCATGTACTGGGTGCCGTTGATCAGGGCCAGCCCCTCTTTCGCCGTGAGGGTGAGCGGATGCAACCCCGCTTCCAGAAGGGCCTGTTCAGCCGGCCGCACCTTTCCCCGGTATTCCACCTCCCCGAGACCGAGCATGGAAAGAGCCATATGGGCCAGGGGGATCAGATCGCCGCTGGCGCCGACAGATCCCTTGGACGGAACAACCGGATGGACCCTCCGGTTGAGCATCTCCAGCAAAAAATCGACGACAGCCGGCCGGACCCCGGAGTAGCCCTTGGCCAGCGAGTTGGCCCGCAGCAGTATCATCGCCCGGACCACCTCTTGCGGCAGCGGCTCGCCCACCCCACAGGCATGGCTCATGATAATATTCCGCTGCAAGATATCGCTATCCTGTTGAGAGACGGGCACATCGCTGAAGCG
>JAAZPS010000176.1 GCA_012797095.1 Bacillota bacterium
GGATGAGGGGGGAGGGCCGGGGTGGGGGTGTGCCTGGCTTATGTTCGCCAGAGCCTTCATCTCTCCGTTTGGTATGATTTTCAAGCTGAATGAAGGGTAAATGCGGAGATCCTTCGGGCTTTGCCCTCAGGATGACACGGGGGACGAGGGGGAGGGCTGGGTGTGCGCCCAGAGGTGCGCCCTCAGGATGACACGGGGGACGAGGGGGAGGGCCGGGGTGGGGGTGCGCCCAGGATGACACGGGGTGAGGCTAACGCTCTCAGGATGACACGGTTGGCGGGTGAATGGGGGACGTTCCGGGTTATATCCGGGGGTGGTTCCAGCCGGCGGCGAAGGCGCGGCGGTTGATCTCCAGATGGCGCGGGGAGATCTGCTCGGCAGTGGCCCGGTGCCAGCTCTCCTCGGCGAAGGGCAGCAGCCGCGCCAGAACGCCCAGGAGCAGCAGGTTGGCGGTGCGGGGATGAGTGCAGACCGGCTCCATCTCAAGCGCCGGCACCTGGATCACCAGCCCGGCGCGGTCCCGCAGCGTCGCAACGGCCCCTTCCGGGTAGCTGCACTCGCCTGTGAGCACGGGCAGCGGCTTGATCTCCTGACAGTTGACGATCACCGTTTCCCCGGGCGAGAGCGCCGGCAGGAAACGCAGCGCCTCCAGCTTCTCGAAGGCGAGCAAAAAATCGGCTTCCCCCGGAGGAACCAGGGGTGCATGGACCCTGTCGGCGATGCGCACGTGAAGGACCACACTGCCGCCGCGCTGGGCCATGCCGTGGGTCTCCGAGGTTTTGACGTCGTATCCCTCCGCCAGTGCCGCTGCAGCGATGATCCGGCCGGCGAGCAGGGTGCCCTGTCCGCCGACACCGGTGATGAGCAGATCGATTTTTTTAATCGGTGCCACCTTCTTTCGGGGAGAGTTCCGCAATGGCCTTCCGGCGGCAGACCTGCAGGCAGAGACCGCAGCCGGTGCAGATGGTTGCATCGATGACAGCGCGCTCTTCGGAGCGGCTCAGGGCCGGGCAGCCGAGCTCGAGGCAGAGGCCGCAGTCATTGCATCTTTGCGGATCCACTGCCAGCGAAACTGCCGGGGTCCGCTCCAGCAGGGTGCAGGGGCGGCGCGTGATGATCACCGAGGGTTCGGCGGCGGCCAGCTCCGCCTTGATCAGGGCTTCCAGTTCCCGCAGCTGCAGCGGATCAACGGTGAAAACACGGTTCACCCCGAGGGCACGGCAGAGCGGCTCCAGCTCGACGGGCGAACGCTCCACCCCCTGCAGGGTTACACCGGTGCCGGGGTGATCCTGGTGCCCGGTCATGGCGGTGGTGCGGTTGTCGAGGATGATCACCGTGGCCCTGCTGCCGCTGTAGACCAGATCGAGCAGCGCTGTTAGCCCCGAATGAAAGAAGGTGGAATCCCCGATCACGGCCACCGTCTGCCCGGCCGTTGTGGGGTCGGCCCGCTCCATCCCTGCGGCGATGCCGATGCCCGAGCCCATGCAGATGCAGGTATGAAGCGATTCCAGGGGCGGGAGCGCCCCGAGGGTGTAGCAGCCGATATCACCGGGCACGGTCACCTTGAGCTTCTTCAGCACATAGAAGACGCCGCGGTGCGGGCAGCCCGGGCAGAGCAGCGGCGGGCGGGAGGGAAGCTCCAGGGGCCGGGGCGGCTCAGTTTTGAGCCTTTCAAGGGAGCCCACCTGCTCCCTTATGATCCGGAGATCGAGCTCGCCGGCTGCCGGCAGCAGCTCCTTGCCCCGCACCGGCACGCCCGGCAGCAGCGCCCGGATCTGCTCTTCCAGGAACGGGTCGAGCTCCTCGACAACGATGATCTCTTCCACCGAAGCGGCGAAATCGCGGATCAGCTTCTCCGGTAGGGGATAGCTGAACCCCAGCTTCAGGACGGCATCCTCCGGCAGCGCCTCTTTCACGTACTGGTAGGCCATTCCCGAGCAGATGATCCCTCGCCGGGAGCTGCCTTTTTCGATCCGGTTCAGCGGGGAATTTTCAGCCTCCCGCCGCAGCGCCTCGAGCCGCTGATCGACCAGCGGGCGCCGCTGCCGGGCAAAGCCGGGGAGCATGACATATTTGGCCGGGTCTTTCTTGAAACTGCTTCGCTGCCGCAGATGTCGCTTGCCTTCCTGCACCAGGCTGCGCGAATGGGAGATCCGTGTTGTCGTGCGCAGCAGCACCGGCGTATCGAAGCGCTCGCTTAGCGCCAGTCCGGCGATGGTAAAAACCCTTGCTTCCTCGCTGTCGGCCGGCTCCAGCAGCGGGATCTTTGCCAGGCGGGCATAGTGGCGGTTGTCCTGTTCGTTCTGCGAGCTGTGCATTCCGGGGTCGTCGGTGCTGACCAACACCAGGCCGCCTCCGACTCCGGTGTAGGAGAGGGTTAGCAAGGGATCGGCGGCGACATTGACGCCGACATGTTTCATCGCTACCAGCACCCGCGCCCCGGCCAGGGAGGCGCCGATGCCCACCTCCAGGGCGACCTTCTCGTTGGGCGCC
>JAAZPS010000177.1 GCA_012797095.1 Bacillota bacterium
AGGGTGATGCTCTCCCGGGCGATACGGCGAGCTATATTCAGGTTCTCCGGCAGGGCCAGGCGGGACAGTTTTTCCCGGTGGGGCCCGGGATCGTCAAAAAGACCGTATTCTATTTTCGCAGCAAGGATCCGTTCAACCGACCGGTCGAGCTGCTTCAGGGGGATCGTTCCATCCTCCACCGCCCCTTTCAAGGCCTCGAAGATCCGCCGGCGGTCACCGGGCACGACGCCGGTCCAGGGTCCGAAAATGATCAGATCGACGCCGGCCAGGAAAGAGGAGACCGCCGCTTCTTCCAGGCTCCACCTGTCGCTGATCGCCCCCATGCTCAGCGAATCGCTGAGCACCAGGCCGTCAAAACCGATCTCTTCGCGAAGGTAGCGAACCGCCTGCGGTGAGAGGCTGGCCGGCAGCTCCTCTGTGCCGGTGAGGGCGGGTACCAGAATATGGGCCAGCATCACTGCAGGGACCCCGGCAGCGATCATCGCCTGGAAAGGAAGCAGCTCCAGCTCTTTCAGACGGGAAAGTTCGACCGGGATCAGGGGCAATCCGTAATGAGAGTCGATCGCGGTATCGCCGTGTCCGGGGAAATGCTTGGCGGTGGCGATCACTTTTTCCCGGCTGTAGGGGGCCACCATCGCCCGTCCCAGGCGGGCCACCTCCCGGGGATCGGAGCCAAAAGAGCGCACTCCGATCACCGGGTTGTCCGGGTTACTGTTGACGTCAACCACCGGAGCGAAGTTGAGATTTATTCCAAGGATACGCAGCTCCCGGGCGATCACCGCAGCGCTCAGGGCAGCCAGCTCTTCGCTGCCGGCAGCCCCCAAGGCCATATTGCCGGGGAAGACGGTCACCCCTTCGGTGAGGCGGGCAACGGCACCGCCTTCCTGATCCACGGCGATAAAAAGAGGGATGACGCCGCTGTCGAGAGCGGCCTGTTGGATCTGCTCCGTCAGAGCGGCTACCTGGGAGGGGCTTTCAATATTACCGGCGCCGTCGAAAAGGATCACTCCCCCAAGGGGAAGCTCACGCAGCTCCCTTGCCGGAGCGAATTCGGCTCCGGTGAAATAGGAGAGGATCACCTGGCCCACTTTCTCTTCCACGGACATCTTGCGCAGAAGCTCTGCAGCCGTAAGTTCACTTTTTTCCGGGCCCCCATTGCTGCCGCGGCCGTCTTTGAAATAGCTGATCGTTGGCAGCGCTGCAGCCGCCAGGATAAGCAGAAGCAGAAGCAGAGGCAGCCAGCCGCGGGATCGTTGATTGCTCAATGGGGTTCTCCTTCCGGGGCGGGACGTTTTTTCAAAAGCCCTTTCCTATTATATGCAGATAGCGGTTTTTCTTGCAGCATGGAAAAGGGCCGCTTTGTAGCGACCCTTTCAGCCTCTGTACGATGCGCTGCTTGAAATATTTTTGCAGTGTTCTTTATTTGCCGGCCACCTCGACCCGCCGCAGGGCGGGTGCAGCTTTTTCCATGTGGAGCTCTGCCATGATCTGGCGCAGATCATCGATCACCTCGTAGAGCGGATCCGCATCCCAGCCGGCCGGGTAGTAATTGGCCCTTTTTTTCTCCAGTTTGGAGATGAGGGCTTTTATTTTGGAAACAGTTGAATTATCCATTGTTTCTCCCCGTTCCAGTTTGCTTTATATTATGCTGCTGAGCTACTCGGCGCAACCTGATCTTGCTTGCAGCCACCCCCCGTTTCAACGGGCCATATTTTCGCCGTACTAGAGATACGACATGGATACGCTAAATCCTCCCTGGATCAGGGTAAATCCTTTAGATCTTCTGTATAATAGCATATTTTCGGAAATATATCTCTATTATTTCCTCGGGAGGCATTTGCGTTGCCTCCGTTTTCAGCAAAAAAACTGATGCTCCGAAGTGGCCAACAGCCAAAATGAATGAAAATGTTTGACGGACTGCTTTAAAGAACAACCCCATTAAAAAAAATAGCTGTTTTTAACTGA
>JAAZPS010000178.1 GCA_012797095.1 Bacillota bacterium
AGCTCAGTCGGTAGAGCAGCGGACTGAAAATCCGCGTGTCCCCAGTTCGATTCTGGGTCTCGGCACCATCGATGCGGAAGTGGCTCCGTGGTAGAGCATCGCCTTGCCAAGGCGAGGGTCGCGGGTTCGAATCCCGTCTTCCGCTCCAGTTGAGGCGACATAGCCAAGTGGTAAGGCAGAGGACTGCAAATCCTTTACCCCCGGTTCGAATCCGGGTGTCGCCTCCATTTTATTTTATGCCGGGGTGGCGGAACAGGCAGACGCAAGGGACTTAAAATCCCTCGGGTAAAAAGATACCCGTACCGGTTCGATCCCGGTCCCCGGCACCATCTGAAATCATAAACTCACGGGCAGGTTTCGTTTCTGCCTGTTTTTTTATATTGAAGCTATTTCCCGGAGGCCACAGGATGCAGGATGGGGATTTCAACAATTACTGGAAAAAGGTGAGTGCTGATGGATGATCTGATGCCGGTTTGGGAGCTAGAGTCGATCTTCCCCGGAGGGAGCGGCTCCGCGGAGCTGGAGCGGTGGTTGGCAGGGTTGGCGGAGGAACTTGCCGCCCTGCAGAAAAGTACTTTCAGCAGCGGTAGCACGGCGCAGTGGCAGCAGCGGCTTGAACGGATCCAGGATGCTGCCGCCCGGCTGAGCGAGGCCGCTGCTTTTGTTTCGTGTCTCTGCGCCCAGGACGTTCAGGATGACCGGGCCCGGCTACTGAACGGACGCCTGGAGCAGCTCAGAGCCGCTCTCGGCGGGGTGATGACCGCCCTGGATGAGAAGATGCTGGAGCTGGGTGATGACAGGTGGCGGCGCCTGCTGGAGCAGCCGGAGATTGCCCCGCTCGCCTTCCCGCTTGCCGAGCGCCGGAATAATGCCCGCAAGAAGATGGCCGCTTTTCAGGAGAAACTTGTGGTCGATCTGGCGGTGGACGGTTATCACGGCTGGTCCAACCAGTACAATCTCATCGCCGGGCGGATCAGGATCCCCTGGGAGCAGCAGGGTCGTCAGTTGTTGCTCTCAACGGGCCAGGCGGCCAACTATTTTGCGGATCCCGATCCTGCGGTCAGGGCGGCCATGGCCGAAAGGTGGGTGCGCGCCTGGGCGGACGAGGCCGAGCTCTGCGCGTCTGTCCTCAATCATCTCGGCGGTTTCAGGCTCAATCTGTACCGTCACCGGGGTTGGGACGATATCCTGGAAGAGCCGCTCACCGATAACCGTATCTCCGGGGAGACCCTGAAGGTGATGTGGGCGGCTGTTGAGCAGAACAGGGATATTCTCCGGGAATATCTCCGGCGCAAGCAGGGGCTGCTGGGGCTGCAGGAGCTCTCCTGGTTCGATCTGGATGCGCCTCTGGGAAAAGTGAGCGGGGAGTACACCTACACCCGGGCCTGCCGCTTTGTGATGGAGCAGCTGGCGGTGCTCTGCCCGAAGATGGCCCATTTCTGTGCCACCGCCTTTCAGAAACGCTGGGTCGAGGGAGAGGACCGTCCCGGTAAACGCGCCGGAGCTTTCTGCAGCAGCTTTCCCGTGAGCGGCCAATCGCGGGTCTTCATGACCTTCGCCGGCACTCCGGCGAATCTCTCCACTCTGGCCCACGAGATGGGACACGCCTATCACCATCAGGTCATCGCCGATCTGCCCTTCCTGGCCCGCCGCTACCCCATGAGTGTGGCCGAGAGCGCCTCCACCTTCGCCGAGATGGTGGTGGCCGATGCCGCTGTCAGACGGGCGGCGACGCCGGAGGTGAAGATCGCCCTGCTGGACGGCAAACTTAAAAACGGCGTTAGCTATTTCATGGATATCGAGTCCCGTTTTCTCTTCGAAAGTGCCTTCTACGAGAAAAGGAGCAGCGGTCCCGTCGGGGTCGCGGAGCTGAACCGGCTCATGCTCGCGGCCCAGGATAAGGCTTACCGGGGCAGCTTCGATCGTTACCAGCCCTATTTCTGGGCTTCCAAGCTTCATTTCTATCTGACCAGGGCCCCTTTTTACAATTTCCCCTATACCTTTGGCTACCTGTTCAGCGCCGGAATCTTTGCCCTGGCCAGGGAAACAGGAAGCGCTTTTGAGGAGCGCTATATCGATCTGCTGCGTGATACGGGGCGGATGAGCGTCGAGGATCTGGCGGCCAAACATCTGGGAGTCGATCTGAGCCGGCCCACGTTCTGGCAGCGGGCTGCTGCAGTGACTGCCGCCGATGCCGCCGAGTTTCTCCAGCTAACGGAGTAGCGCGTAAAGGAGGCAGTCTGCCTCTGCCGGCCAAAATCTTGGCCCAACCGGCAGGTTTTCAATCATTATAGATTGGGGAAAGCGAGATCCTTCGCTTCGCTCAGGATGACGGGGAGG
>JAAZPS010000179.1 GCA_012797095.1 Bacillota bacterium
AGATTTTTTTGTTGAAACTGGATCGAGTGGTAGCGCAGAATATTTTCCGGACGGATACTTTTTTCCGGGGAATAGGAAAGGTACCCCTTGATCGTATGCTTGACGAAAAGGCTCAACATGGCCCCGTCAGCCCCATGCCCGGTGACATCGGACAGATAGATGATCAACTTGTTGCCCAGTTTGACCACATCGTAAAAATCACCGCCCAGCATCGCCGCCGGTTGATAATGGGCTGCCAGGGAGACGCCCCTGACCGAGGGCAGCCTTTTCGGAAGAGTCCGTTTATGGACTTCCCGGGCCCGGTCCATCTCCTGATCGAGCTGCTGGTAAAGATATTCCAGCTCTGCAGTGTACCGGGCAATCTGTTGCTCGTCCTGCCGGCGCTGCGTGATATCCCTGATAAAACCCTGCACCAGGCCGCCGCTTTCCCGGGAGACCACCCTCATGCTGACCTCGACCGGGATCGGTGACCCCTTCCTGTGTACCAGAACCCCTTCGAAAAGAAGCCTGCCGTCCATGAGCAGTTTTCTCATCAGTTCCGGCCCCCGTTTTTGATCCTCCGGTCCGGTGATCATCGCCATATTGGCACCGAGAAGCTCTTCCCGCTCGTACCCCAACATCCGGTAGGCATTCTCGTTAAGATCCTTGATCTTCATCTGAAAATCGAAGATCAGAAGGGCCTCGTTAACATTTTCGACAATCGTGCGGTACCTGGCCTCGCTTTTTTGCAGCTCCTCCCGGGCCCGGTACTGCGCGGTTATATCGAAAAATACCATGACCACCCCGCAGAGCTCTCCCTCGTTATCCCGGATCGGCGCAGCGCTATCGCTGATCTGGCACCTGGTTCCATCACGAGCGATCAGGGCGGAATCATTGGCCAGCGCCACCGTTTCACCGGTCTCGAGCACCCGCTTGACCGGATTGCAAACCGGCTCACCGGTCTTTACGTTGATCACCCGGAACACCTCTTCCAGGGGCCGGCCCATCGCTTCTTCCCAGGACCATCCGGTAAGGCTCTCGGCCCTTGGATTCAGCCGTGTGATCCTACCGCCTGAATCGGTGGCAATAACTCCATCGCCGATGGAATTCAAGGTCGTGGAAAGATTCTCTTCACTTTCGCGGAGCATCTTCAGGGCATCGTTACGCTCCCTTTCCAGCCGCTGCCTGGTGAACGCGCCGGCGATCACCCCGGCAACAATATTAAGCAGGTTGATCTGCTCCTCGGTCCATCTTCTTTTCTCCCTGACCGAATCGAAGGCCAGAAAACCGTCGACAAGACCGGCCTCGTTTCTCGAAAAAGGGAGGATCAAGAAAGACTGGATGCCCTGACGGGCAAAGGCTTCCTTTTCCACCGCCGCCTCCGGCGGAAGGGTCTCGACATCCGCAGTGTAATATTGCACCATCGCCTGTACCCGGGTAAACAGCCAGGGCAGCTCATTTATCGAAAAACATTTGAACGGGCCAGCCAGCGGTTTGACCCCTGCGGCACACCATTCGTGGGTGCTGACCATCGCTTCTCCGGTGGGAGATAATCTGAAGATAACCCCGCGGTCAACCCCAAAAAATTCCCCGAATTGTTGAAGGGAGCGGCCGATCATCCCTTCGATCTGCTGCTCGTCTATATCGACAAAGCTGCTCGCAATGGCGCTGACCATCTTTTCAAATTGCAATTGAAATCTGAGTTTTTCTTCCAGCTGCTTGCGCGCAGTGATATCTGTTTTGAAATCGGCCAGCAGCCATTCCCCCCGCTCGTTCTTGAAAGGGACCGCATGGCATTCAACCACGCGGTGCCCCTCCCGGGGCAGGATCTGCTCGAACCGGACTACCTGTTTTGTTTCCAGAGCGCGGGATGCGCCGCAGTTCTCGCACGGTTCCTCAAGATTCCTGAAATACTCGTAGCACCTGCGGCCCACCGGATCGCCGTAAAGATCTTTCCAAAGTTCGTCCACATAGAGCAGGTTAAATTCTTTATCGATGATATCGATCCCGGTTCGGGTAGCATTCAGAACATGCTCGAAATAATAGACTGTCTTCTCAAGCTCTTTTCGGGAGCGCTTGCTTTCCGTTATATCGCGCAAGACGGTGGCAAAGTAACCGGGCAGATCGCTGTACGCGGTGATCTCGAACCAGCGCCCCACCCGTTTATAATGATATTCCAGGCAGATACTTTCACCCCCGGCGGCAACCCGGCCGCAGGCCGCAAACCAGTCAAAGGGCTCGCTGACGATCGCGGGATATATTTCGGTGATTCTTTTCCCCAGATACGCTTCTTTTTCGA
>JAAZPS010000180.1 GCA_012797095.1 Bacillota bacterium
GCAGGCCGGGCTGGTCCAGGACGGTGATCTGGTCGTCTTTACCGCCGGCGTCCCCGTCGGTGTCTCCGGGACAACCAACCTGCTCCGGGTGGAGACGGTGGGCGAGATCATCGTTCAGGGAACCGGCATCGGGCGGACTGCGGTTTATGGAAAGGCCGCCGTCATCAGGAAACCCTCCGACCTGGAGGAGGTGCCGGAAGATGCGATCATCGTTGCCGGGGCCACGGACAGTTCGTTCCTGCCGGCACTGGAGAAGGCGGCGGCGGTGGTTCTGGAGGAGGGCGGGTTGACCTCACACGGGGCCATTCTGGCGCTGCATCTGAACAGACCGGCCATCGTCGGTGCGGTGAAGGCCACCCGGCTGATCCGCTCCGGCGATCCGATCACCGTCGACAGCGCCAGGGGGCTGGTCTACCGGGGCAAAGCCGGGGTGCAATGAGCGGGGACGGTCCGCGCCGGCCCAACCAGGGCGGACTGACCGACGCAAAGCAGCCGGTTCAGGCAACCGGCTGAACCATTCACCAGCAGGGAGGCTGCCGGATTGATCCATGAAACAACACTGCGGGTGCGCTACAAGGATACCGATGCCATGGGGATCGCCTACTATGCGAATTATCTGATCTGGTTTGAAGTGGGGCGGACCGAATGGATGCGCGCCCTGGGCCCTTCCTACAGCGAACTCGAAAAGAGCGGCATCTTTCTGCCGGTGATCCGGGCCACCTGCGAGTACAAAAAAGCGGCCCGGTACGATGACGAGCTCACCGTGATTACCCGGATCGAGAGTATCGGTCTGGTCAGGCTCACCTTCCATTACGAGATCCGCCGCAGCGGGCAGCTTGTCGCCCGCGGCAGCACCGAGCATGCCTTTGTCAACGAAAAGGGCCGACCGGCAGCGCTGCGCAAGATGAACCCGTTTCTATGGCACAAGCTGAACCAGGCGCTGGAGCACGATCCGGCGAAGGAATAGACTGCGCCCGCTCAGTGGCTAAGCTCGAGATGGTGGATCAGCAGGCCGGCGGGCAGCTTCGGGTGAAAACAGGTCGATTTCTGGGGCATATTCTCCCCTTTCAGAGCCCGCGCCGTCACCGCTGCCATGGGGGTGGGGTTGAGCAGAACAGCGGCCTGGGCCTTCCCCGATTGAAGCGCCCGGCGGGCTTCATCTTCGCCGGTCACAAAATCGAGGTGCTGCTCCACGGCATCGCTCTCGAAAAGGGGATCCAGCAGCAGCCGCTTCAGCAGCGAAACATCCAGCTCCCCGGCGCTTCCGCTCTCTTTTGCCCTCAGCAGAAGGTCCCGATCCGGGAAAAGCAGCGCCATCGCCGGCGCCCTCATCCCGGCAAGCCGGGCGCTCAAACCGTCTTCCGGCTTCCCCTCCGCAACCTCAAAATATCTGGCCGCCTTTTTCCGGAGCAGTGCGAGCTGCCCCGCAGTAAGCCCCTTCAGCAGGCGGTGAAAGGGCAGGATCAAGAGGCCCGGATCCTCCAGCGGCACCAGCACGGCAAGGACATAGCCGCTGCCGGGTGAAGCCGCCTCCTCCCGGTAGCGCAGGGCGGTATCGTAGCGGTGGTGGCCATCGGCGATAAAGATCTGCCGCGGCTCGAGCAGCCGGGCCAGCTCCTCCTGGGGCGGTCCCTCCACCGGCCAGAGGGTATGGTGCTCGCCGTAGTGGTCGGTGAAATTGTAGAGCGGGCTGCGCTGCTGGAAGGGAGCACAGATCTCTGCAAACCTCTCCTCCGGATCGGAGAAAAGGCCGAAGATGGGGCTGAAATTGGCCCGGCAGTGGCGCATCAGCTCAAGGCGGTCCGCCTTGGGGGTGGCCAGGGTATCCTCATGGGGCAAGATCACCTTTTTCGAGTAAGGCTCCAGCCCGAGAGCGGCGATCAGCCCGGTCCGCCGGTGGGTCCTGCCGGCAAAGGTGAAGCTCTGCCGGTAAAGATAAAATAGGGGCTGCTCCTCCAGTAGGAGCACCCTCTCCTCGCGCCAGCTGTGAAGATAGCCCGCCGCCCGGGTGTAACGGCTGCCGCCGTCACCGCCGGATCCGGTTTTGCCGAATTCGAGGCGAATGAAATTGTAGGGGCTGCGGCGGTAGAATTGCTCCTGCTCCTCGGCTGTGATCACATCGTAAGGTGGAATGATCACATCGGCAAGGTTGCCGATCTTATCACTGCAATAACGTATTCCCCGAAAAGGAACAATTCTGGCCATCTTCATTTCCCCTTTCCCATTGACAACGAGATCTTATTATATTACGGGATCTCCTGCAACCGGTTACCGCTTTTAACCTGCTTTCGTATATTCCTCCTGTTCCAGAAGAGAGACAAAAGGGACGGTGGGACAAAGGGGACGTACCTGTTTGTCCCACTTTA
>JAAZPS010000181.1 GCA_012797095.1 Bacillota bacterium
CATATCACTTACATGAATTTACCACCATCAATTATTTACTGTTGGCGTTATCACCGTCAAGTAATCCTTGAAGGTTTAATATTTTAGGCCGGTCAAATCGGTGCGAAGGGCTATTCTGCGGAAAAATAGAGGTTGACAACAGTCTCCGGCACCTCTCCGATATAGATCGTATCGGCCAGGGGAACCGCGGTCAGGACTTTTACCGAACCGGTGATCAAAGGTACGATCACCTGCACTTCAGCGGTTACCTCCAGATAGATCTTGTGGCGGGTCTGGTTAATGCCCGCAGCCTCGAATGAATCGGTTATGGCCGTGTTGACCCGGCCCATGGGCTTCAGCCTGACCCGGATCTTCGGCCCGTACGGCGCCAGGAGATAGCTGTTGGTGATTATGCCGAGGGGAATCCGGAGATCCTGTTCGCTGACCCCGGTGAGAGCCTCCAGCGAGGCCAGAGTTGTTATTGCGATGATCCGGTTGATCTCGATCGTATTGATCTGGGCCATGACGACGGCGCCGGCGGCGTCTTTCTCGACAATGATCAGATCCCGGTAATTCACGTCGGGGACCACCTTTTCCAGCAGGGCCCGATTGATCGCTCTGGTAGCGATCCCATCACACTGCATCACCGCAGCAGCGAGAATCGCCGGCCGCGCTTTTCGCTCCACGAGCAGCAGCCCTTCAACCAGAAGCAGGATCACGAGAACGGGAATGACAAAGGAAAGCAGGCTCCCCGGCGGCAGCCGGCGGCGGCGCAGCATAAACAATCCCCCCGGTACCCTTATTCATCTGCCGGAAGGATTAGAATGATCTTTTTCTGGAATACGTTCCTTGCAAACCGGGTCGCAGAATCAGCTGATGACGACCCGGGCAAATTTCCTTTTCCCCACCTGCAGGATCAGCTCACATGGAGCTTCCCAGCGGGTCCCGCTATCTGCAACCTGCTCCCGGTTCACCCGAACCCCGCCCTGCTTGATCAGGCGGCGGGCTTCGCTTCTGCTGGAAGTGAGCCCCGTTTCGACCAGCAGCGTAACGATATCTGGGGCTGAAGCAGCGCTGAACTGGAACTGCGGCATCTCCGCGGGGATCTCGCCCCGCTGGAAGACCTGCTTGAAGCCTTCTTCGGCCCGTGCTGCCTCCACCGAACCGTGGTACAGGGCGACAATCTCCCGTGCCAGGGTCATCTTGGCGTCGCGGGGATGGATCCGGCCATCCCTGTATCCGGCGATGATCCGACCGACCTCCCCGGAGGAGAGCCTGGTGCCCAGACGGTAGTAATCGGCCATGATCTCATCGGATATTGACATCACTTTGCCGTAGATCTCTGCCGGGGGTTCACTGATACCGATATAGTTACCCAGACTTTTGCTCATCTTCTGGACGCCATCGGTCCCGACCAGAATGGGCATGGTCAGGGCGATCTGCGGTTCCTGGCCGTATTCCTTCTGCAGATGCCGCCCCATCAGCAGATTGAATTTCTGCTCGGTGGCCCCGAATTCGATATCCGCTTTTACCGCAACGGAGTCGTAGCCCTGCATCAAAGGATAGAAAAATTCGTGAATGCCGATGGACAGGTTTTCGCGATAGCGGTATTGAAAATCCTCTCTTTCCAGCATCCGGGCGACCGTGCAGGTGGAGGCAATCTGGAGCACATCGCTGAAGTTCAGCGAGCCCAGCCACTGGCTGTTGAACAGCAGTTCCGTCTTTTCCCGATCGATGATCTTGAAGATCTGCTCCTGATAGGTGCGGGCATTGGCCAGAACCTCTTCTTTGGAAAGCTGCGGCCGGGTTTCGGAACGATCCGTCGGATCGCCGATCTGTCCGGTGAAATCACCCAGGATGATGACCAGCTGGTGACCCATATCCTGAAATGTTTTCATCTTGTGCAGCACCACGGCATGGCCCAGATGAATATCCGGCGCCGAAGGATCGATCCCCAATTTGCAGCGCAGCGGCCTCCTCGCGGCGTAGCTGCGGTGTAGCTTCGCCAGCAGCTCCTCCTCGACGATTATCTCGGCAGTGTTCTCCTTGATCAGCTCCATCTGCTCTTCAACCGGCGGCATTACCATCATTTACTACCTCCCACGGATATCTTTTCAAGATCATATACCATTTTAAACCATCCGCTAATCTTTTAAAAATAACTCTCCAGCGCCAGTTTCAACCCGTCGGAGGCGGCAATTACCTGAACCCCCGTTTCTCCGGTCAGGTGCCCGGCCAGGCTGTCGGGATCCCGGTTCAGCATGGTCATCCCGAAGTGGGTCAGCACCGCCAGACGTGGCCGGATCGACTGGATCAGGGAAGAGGCGCTCTCCAGATCGAGATGCTGGATCCACCTGACCGGCGGCGGCCGGTGGAGCACCACATTGAGGATGAGGATATCGCTTCCGGCATAGTGATCGGCCAGCTCCGGAAAATAGAGGGTATCGCTGACCAGGGAAACTTTTCCGTAAGGCAAGTTGAAGATGATTCCGTAAGTCTCGACCGGATGGTGGTGGCGCACCGGGGTGATAAATTCAACACCGTTGATCCGGTAACACCCCCCCGCCTGAAGCAGCTCGAGCCGCTCCACGGAGCGGCGGGTATGGCGGAAGACAACGGGCTCATCGCTGTCAACGGCATCGACCGGGGCAAAGAGCGACCCGCGGTGGTTGAAGGTGCCCTGGGTCATCGCTTCGATGAGCACATTGATATCGGTGGAATGATCCAGGTGGCGGTGAGTGAGGATGATCGCATCGAGCTTTTCCGGATCCAGCGGCGGTCTGCATGAAAAACAGCGGCACAGCGTCCCCGGACCGGGATCGATCAGGATATTCTGCCCCTGCAGGGAGCACCACAGTCCCGCCGAGGAGCGGAGCTGCCTGGAGACGACGAAGCGGGCTCCGGCAGTGCCCATGAATCTGACCCAATCACCCAAATCGCTCATCTCCCCACGATCTTGTTTACCCCAGTCTACCATAATAACTCTGAAATATATGTAGAATAACCAAATTTTATTTCACCCGGTCCAAACCCGGCCCTTATATTTTACCGACCCTGTAGAAGGTTCGATCCGGCGCTTCAGGGGCAACCCGGGAAGCATTCTGCGGCCGGATACCCTCTTCAGATAACCGTCTGGACCAAATCTTACCCGTTAAGGAGGGGCCTTCCGGATAACCCGTCCGAACCGCCCGATCGTTTGCACCACGAAAAAACGGCTGGGCGCCGTACCGCCGCAGCCGTTCGATTCCAAAACCGGAACCCGAGCAAACTGGTAAGCCGAGTTCTGTTTTCGGCAGCCATCTATCTTGGACGCCAGTTGCCTGGCGCCTCCAGCGACCAAACCCGAGGAGTCGGCGGGCAACCTCATCCCCCTCCTATTTGGTC
>JAAZPS010000182.1 GCA_012797095.1 Bacillota bacterium
GGAAGGGCCGAACCAAAGAAGGTGAGGGTCAATGAAAGTCACTGAAAGTGGCATAATGAAACACAGACAACTTCGTATTGAAGACTATCTGCAAAGGGTATCTGCGGAACAGAGAGAGTATGCAGAAGTGTGCGAGCCACCCAAGATGGCTGAAACCGACATCACCAACACGAAACTTTGGAACCGCCGTATACCGAACGGTACGTACGGTGGTGTGGGAGGTCGGCTGCCCAAATAATGGGCAGCCCCCTACCCGATTACACCCGATCGCTGAACTCGAGGACCGGAGGATTGCTCTGTAGAAAAGGGAGGATAAAATGGCCCGTTTGAAAAAAGGACTGCTCATTGCCGGGGTAGCGGTGATCGTCATTCTGGGTGCGGTGACAATCTACGGATACAGTGTGCTGCGTCAAGCGATTCCGCAGCAGGCCGGTGCCTTCAGCCATGATCTGCTTCAGGAGAAGGTCACCGTTTACTGGGACGGCCGGGGGGTGCCCCATATTTATGCCTCGACCATGGAGGATCTGATGTTTGCTCAGGGTTTTGTCCAGGCCCGGGAACGGTTCTGGCAGATGGAGACGCACCGGCGTTTTGTGCAGGGCCGCTTGAGCGAGCTTATCGGGGAATCCATGCTGGAGAGCGATATCCTGCTGCGCACGATCGGGCTGAAGCGTGTGACCGCCCGGGTTCTGGAGAAAACATCTGTTGACGGGCGGCGGTGCCTGGAGGCCTTTGCCGATGGGGTAAATGCCTGCCTGGAAGAGGGCCCCCTTCCGCCGGAACTGCGCCTGCTCGGGATCGAGCCGGAACCCTGGACGGCGGAAGACAGCGCCGGCATCGTTACCCTGCTGGCCTATAATCTGGGCGATAACTGGCAGATCGAAGCGATCCGGCTGGCCCTGCGGGAGTCGTTGGGGGAGGAGCTGTTTCGGGAGCTGCTGCCGCCCTTTGAGCATTGGGAAACCCCTGCAGTCTGGACCAGGGAAAAGGCCGAACCCACAGCAGTTGAGGGCCTGCGGCATCTTCTCGCCGCCGGAGATCTACAGTCAAAAGCGGCCCTGCCCAGCCTGGGCAGCAACAGCTGGGTCATCGGCCCGCAGCGCTCCGCCGCCGGTGTCGCTGTACTGGCCAACGATCCGCATCTTAATCTGAGCCTGCCCGGAATCTGGTTCGAGAATCATCTTTCACTGGAAGAGAGTATGGATGTTTACGGTTGGTCGGTACCAGGTTCGCCGGGAGTGATCATCGGGCATAACGAGTTTACCGCCTGGGGGATGACCAATATCGGCGACAATCAGGATCTTTACCTGGAAAAACAGGATCCGGATAACCCCCACCGCTTCCTCTACGACGACGAATGGTACGAAGGGGCGGTCATCACCGAGGATATCAAGGTCAAGGGTAGGGAGGTACCGGAGCGGGTGGAGATCGTCCTCACCAAAAACGGTCCTCTGGTCGCCTCTGATCCCCCCTTGAGCCTGCGCTGGAACGCATACGATCTCGAGGCCAGCACCGTTGATGCCGTGCTGGGGATAAACCGGGCGCAGAACTGGGAACAGTTCAAAGGGGCGCTCGATTACTTCACCGTCCCCATCCAGACCCTGGTCTATGCCGATGTGGCAGGGAATATCGGTTTCAGGGTGGTCGGGCAGGTTCCGATCAGAAGCCAGGGACAGGGTCTGTTGCCCCAGCCGGGGTGGACTTCTGAAACCGGCTGGTCCGGTTATATCCCCATGCGGGAGCTTCCGGAGCTGCTCAATCCCCGTGATGGTTATATCGCCACCGCCAACCACCGGGTGGAGAGCGAGGGGTACCCTTACCTGATTGCGCTGGACGTAGCCCCCCCTTACCGGATGCAGCGCATCACCGATCTTCTTGCGGCCAGGGATAGATTTACCGTTGAAGATTTTGAGGAGATGCAGAACGATTGGTTCAACCCCCATGCGGCACAGCGGCTGCCCGGCTGGGTGGAGAGTCTCACGGCGAGGCGAGATGAGCTCAGCGTAACTGAGCAGGAGGGGCTGGCTCTCCTGCAGGAATGGTCCGAGCATCCGGTGAACCTTCCGGAGCTGGCGGCACCGGCTATTTTCCAGGTCTGGTATCTGACTCTTATGGAAGAGATCTTTCGGGGAAAGATGGGCAGCGAGCTTTACCAGGACTTTATTGGCAATGCCTATGCCGCTTACAATACCATGGAATATCTTCTGGAAAAGGGCGATTCGCCCTGGTTTGACGGTGATTTTGCAGGCCTTTTGCTGGCTTCTTACCGGCGCACCATTGGCCGGTTGATCCATGAATTGGGAAACGAGCCGGAGCAGTGGCAGTGGCAGAAACTGCAGACCATAACTTTTGAAAATGTGCTGGGACAGGTTCCCCTGCTGGGACCCCTGGTCAACCGGGGGCCTTTCCCCTACGGCGGCGATCATATGACCGTGGGGCGAGCAGCCTACTCACTGACCGAACCCTTCAAGGTGAACAGCGTTGCGGGGCTTCGTTTCATCGCCGTCATGGAGAGCGGTGCCGTGCATGCGCGGGGCGTCATCGCCGGGGGGCAGTCCGGTCACCTGCTATCGCGGCACTACGACGATCAGATCAAAAGCTGGCTGGAGGGGTCCTATTACGATCTGCTGTTTTATAAAGATGCCTTGCTGCAAACGGATCCGGCAGCAATGGAGCTGCGCCGTTGATCCCGATAGATACGGTCCAGGTGCTACTTTCGAGCGCACCTTGGACCGATCCGCCCGGATAGACTGCGGGATCAGGTAGGATAACCCTGCAGGGCGGCGTTCTCGCATTTTCCGGAACCGGCTTTCCCGGGACCCTGACAGTCCAGCAGTGCACAGCTCATCTTCAGCTTAACTGCGTTTATCTGTTTTCAGAACGAGCCTGCCGCTCTTTTGAATCCGGGCCTTTGTCTGTATCCTCCCGGGTAACGTTGATAATTTTCACTCCCTTTCTTTTGGCATATCCGACTGTTTTCCCGGTGATCCCCCCGGGATTGAAGAAAGCACAGATACAGTAGTCTGAATTGTCAACCACAAAACGTTTCTGTCTTTTTATGCAACCGTGAGCGTACTTGTTCGATAGATAAAAGATCCCGTCGGCTTCTGCCAGCAATTTCCCGTAAAATCCCCTTTGTTTCGGGTTCCAGTAACTGTCTTGATCCTTGCACGGCAAAACAAAATTCAGCCGGATATCTTGGCCCATCTCTTTTTTTGCTGCAATCAACGACGCTGCTATCTGCTCAAACCCCGGTGTTCCTCCGGAAATAAACGTGGTTACACCGTTTTCAATCAGCTTCTCCACTTCGCTGTTAAGGCGCAGCAAGATCTGCCTGATCATTTTTTGGGGGAGTTTCTGGCATCCTATGAAACAGCAGGTTGATAATAGATTCATACAGATTGTCCTCCATCAATTGTTGTGCACTTGTTGTTAGTGCATTTGCTGAAGCATATCACAGAATGCGCTTAAAATAAATGTAGTATGGGTGTGCCCGGTGACTGGAAGGGGATCAGGTTGAAGAAAAAGA
>JAAZPS010000183.1 GCA_012797095.1 Bacillota bacterium
GGTGCAGACCGGCGGTCCGGCAGGCGGGTGTCTGCCTGCCTCCAGGTTGGATCTGCCCCTCGATTACGAGAAGCTCACCGAGGCCGGTTCGATCATGGGCTCGGGCGGGATGATCGTCATGGACAGCAGTACCTGCATGGTTGATGTGGCCCGCTACTTCCTCTCCTTCACCGTGGACGAGTCCTGCGGCAAATGTACCCCCTGCCGCGAAGGGGGCCGCCAGATGATGGCCTACCTGATGGAGATCACTGCCGGCAGGGGTAAACTGGAATACCTTGATCGGCTACAGGAGCTGGCTGCAGCGATGCAGGCCGGCAGCCTGTGCGCGCTGGGCCGGCTGGCACCGAATCCCGTTCTCACAACTTTACGCTATTTCAGGGATGAATATCTGGCCCATATCGAGGGAAAACGGTGCCCGGCAGGCGTCTGCAAGGAGCTGATCATCTATTCCATTGACCCGGAGGCCTGCACTGCCTGCGGCCGTTGTATCCGGCACTGCCCTACCGGAGCGATCAGCGGGCCGAAGAAAGAGGTGCCCCGGCTGGATCCGGAGCGCTGTATCCGCTGCGGCGTCTGCCGCGATATCTGCCGCTTTGACGCCATTGTGGTGCAGTAAGAGCGAGGTGAATGCAATGATCGAAATTGAGATAGATGGACAAAAGGTGGAGACGCGACCGGGCACGACCATTCTGGCAGTCGCCCGCAGTGTCGGGGTCGATATTCCCACACTTTGCCACC
This sequence comes from Bacillota bacterium, assembly GCA_012797095.1. Taxonomy (GTDB): domain Bacteria; phylum Bacillota; class Dethiobacteria; order DTU022; family DTU022; genus JAAZPQ01. The sequence continues at coordinate 739 of JAAZPS010000183.1, forward strand.
ATGAGGCGCTGGAACCGTACGGGGCCTGCCGTCTCTGCCTGGTGGAATTGAGCGAGGCAGGCCGCCAATCAATTGTTGCCGCCTGCAACTATCCGCTGGAGCGGAGCGGGCTCACCGTGGAAACCGATACCCCCGCTGTCCGGCAGGCCCGCAAGATGAGTTTGCAGCTGCTGCTGGCGCGCTGCCCCACGGTAACGGTGCTGCAGGAGCTGGCCCGGGAGTGGGAGGTTGATCCGGCGGACCTGCTGATCATCGGTGACGGCGAGGAAAAGTGCATTCTGTGCGGGTTATGTGTGCGCGTCTGCCGGGAAGTGATCGGCAAAAATGTGATCAGCTTTGCTTACCGCGGCGTGGAGCGCAGGGTGAGCACCCCCTTCGATCGGGAAAGCGATCTCTGTCTTGGCTGCACTGCCTGCGCTTTTGTCTGCCCGACCGGTGCGATCAAGGTGGACGAGGCCAAGGGGCGCTTGCTCATTGCTCCCTGGCACAGCAACCTGGAGCAGGCCCGCTGCAGCAGCTGCGGCAGGCCGGTGGCTCCGGTGGGGATGCTCGCTCACCTGAGCGAGAAGCTGGAGCAGGAACCTGAAACCGGAACGCTCCTCTGCTCCCGCTGCCGCCGCTTGCAAGCGGCAGCCGCTGCAGCAGCGCTGCCTGAAGTTAGATTTGTTGACCGTTACCGTGATTATCCCGGCCGGTAAAGAAGGCCGGGGTTGCACTTCCAGAGATAAGCCGGAAGGGCATCAGAAGATGGGGCTCCTTCCGGGGCAAAATCAGGATGAAAGGAAGGAGAAAGGTGGATCAGGAAAAGCGGAATCGGAGAAGTGTTGACCCGGCGACCCTGGTCATGCTGGCCAGGGCGGAGAAGGAAGGCCTGGAGACAGCCTGGGATCGCCATGACAGGCAGGAACCGCAGTGCGGTTTCGGGCTTCTCGGCGTATGCTGCCGGAACTGCAATATGGGCCCCTGTCGGATCGATCCCTTCGGCGGCGAACCGCAAAAAGGGGTCTGCGGCGCCGGTGCCGATACCATTGTGGCCCGCAATCTGTTGAGAGCCATCGCTGCAGGGGCGGCGGCCCATTCCGACCACGGGCGCGACATTGTTGAGACGCTGCTCCATGCTGCCACCGGGCAGGCGCCGGATTATCAGATCAAGGATCGCGACAAGCTGATGGCCCTGGCGGCAGAGCTGAGCATTGAACATGAAGGGCGTTCGGATCAGGAGATTGCCGCCGATATTGCTGCTGCGGCGCTGGAAGAATTCGGGATGAGGAAGGGCACCCTTGCATTCTTGAACAGACTGCCGGCGCAGCGGAGGGAACTCTGGAGCAAGCTCGGTATTACCCCGCGCGGTATCGACCGTGAGATTGTCGAGGTGATGCACCGCACTCATATCGGGGTGGACAATGATCATGTAAACTTGATCCTGCACGGCCTGCGCACCGCCCTATCCGACGGCTGGGGAGGTTCCATGTGGGCCACGGAGCTCTCCGATGTTCTCTTCGGCACACCCCGGCCGGTAGAAGGGGTCAGCAATCTGGGAGTCTTGAAAGAGGATCAGGTCAATATCATCGTCCACGGGCATGAGCCCACCCTTTCCGAGATGATCGTGGCGGCGGCCCGTGATCCCGAACTGCTGGAGCTGGCCCAGGCAAAGGGAGCCAGGGGGATCAGCATCAGCGGCATGTGCTGCACCGGCAACGAGCTGCTGATGAGACACGGGGTCCCCGTGGCCGGCAATTTCCTGCAGCAGGAGCTGGCCATCATCACCGGTGCGGTTGAAGCGATGATCGTGGATGTGCAGTGCATCATGCCCGCTCTGACCGGGCTGGCCGCATGCTACCATACCGAGATCATCTCCACCTCTCCCAAGGCCAGGTTCCCCGGGGCGAAGCATGTGCCCTTCGAAGAGAAGAGCGCTTTGAAGATCGCCAAGGATATCGTGAGACTGGCCGTGGAGAACTACGCCAATCGGAACCCAGAGCGGGTCTTCATTCCCGAAGAGAAGATGAAATTCATGGCCGGGTTCAGCGTGGAAGCGATCCTTTCCGCTCTGGGCGGCACCCTGGATCCGCTGCTCGATGCGATCAAGGATGGCTCGATCAAGGGTATTGCGGCCATAGTGGGGTGCAACAACCCCAAGGTTACCCACGATTACGGTCATATTACCCTGACTGAAGAGCTGATCAAAAAGGATGTTCTGGTGGTGGAAACGGGCTGCACGGCCATCGCCAGCGCCAAAAAAGGGCTGCTGCTGCCCGAAGCGGCGCAGCAGGCCGGTCCGGGCCTGCGGGCCGTCTGTGAGGCCCTGAAGATCCCGCCGGTGCTGCATATGGGTTCCTGCGTCGATATCAGCCGGATTCTCGTTGTTGCCGCGGCGGTGGCCAATGCTCTGGGGGTCGATACCAGCGAACTGCCCCTCGCCGGAGCCGCCCCCGAATGGATGTCCGAAAAAGCGGTCAGCATCGGCACCTATGTGATCGGCTCGGGCATCTACACGGTGCTGGGCACGGTGCCGCCGGTCCTGGGCAGCGAAAATGTTGCCGCTCTTCTGACCGGAAGGGCCAGCGAGGTGATCGGGGCCGCCTTTGCGGTGGAAAGCGATCCCCTGAAAGCCGCTGCCCTGATCATGGATCATCTCGAAAACAAGCGGGCCAAACTGGGGCTGCCGTAAAAAGTAGCTGTCTCAATGCTTGCCGGGGCTATTTCATCCCCGGCAAGCGCTTCAGTTTGGTTTCGGTTGATTTGTCGTTGAATCGAACAACGGCAGTATAGCAGACCCGGCTTGATCCTTGAGGCCGTTATTTTAACCAGTTCATTTTTACCCCGGGGATGCTGTCCAGATCGCTTAAATATGGTTTCAGGTCGAGCAGGGGGCTGCCGTCCAGAGCATCGAGCCCCTGCACCAGCAGACGATTTTCTTCCCTGCGGATCAGCCTGACCACATTGAAAGCGATCGGATTA
>JAAZPS010000184.1 GCA_012797095.1 Bacillota bacterium
CCCCTCCCCCTTCGAGGGGGGAGGGCCGGGGGGGGGGTGTCTGGTTTATGTTCGCCAAAGCCCCGGTCTCTTCGGTTGGTTCATTCCTCTTCAAACGATGGAAAAGCGCAAAGATCCTTCGGGCTACGCCCTCAGGATGACAGGTGTGGCTGGGCACTTTCCCGGTCCTCCATCCTGAATGCCTCCTTTGCCCGGGTTTCCTTTTTTCATCCCGAGCCTTCTCTTATCACCCCAAGCCCTACTTCAGTCATCCCGAGCCCTCTCTATTTACCCCAAGCCCCCTCTTGTCATCCTGATCCCCTTCTTGTCATCCTGAGCGAAGCGAAGGATCTCGCTTTTTACCACTGTTTATGGGACAAATAGGACCGTCCCCGGTGTCCCGCGGTGCATTGTAGCTGAGCGCAAAGATCCTTCGGGCTGCGCCCTCAGGATGACAGGTGCGGCCGGGCACCTTCCCGGTCCTCCATCCTGAATGCCTCCTTTGCCCGGGTTCCCTTTTTTCATCCCGAGCCCTCTCTATTCATCCTGAGCCCTTTTTTGTCATCCTGAGCGAAGCGAAGGATCTCGCTTTTATCACTGTTTATGGGACAAATAGGACCGTCCCCGGTGTCCCATTTGGCGTCACTTTGCGGGCCGGGCTGCGGTAAAAAGGGCTGTTCCCCTGAAAAAGGAATTGAGTCTACGATGAAGAAGTTAAGCTTAACCGGAGCGCCGGCGTGCCGCGCTGCGCTCCCGAATCTATCGGAACGGGGAGAGCGGACCGTGCTCAGGGTAGCTGTATTCTCTTTTGCCGGTATCAGGACCGGACAGCCGGGGGACTATGCCGCTGATCTGGCGGCGCTGATCAAGGCACTGCAGCCGGATCTGGCGGTGCTGCCGGGCCATAGCTCTTTTCTGCTCTGCGGCGCTGCGGGGCGGCTGGAGGGGGCTGCCGATTTTGCCGGCCACTTCAGGCTCTTTACCCGGCAGGCCGGAGCATGGAACGAGCTCTACCTGAGCCGACACCGCGAACTGGCCTGGGAGAACAAGATCTACCTGGCCGCGGGGACAACCGTGGAGCAGGCCGGCGGGCGACTCTACCATACCGCCTACTGTTTCGACCCCGCCGGCGAGATCTGCGGCCGGCAGCGCCAGACCCATCTCAGCCGGGAGGAGCGCGCTCTCGGCCTCAGCCGGGGCGAGGATCTCGCCCTTTTCGAGATCGGCGGGCTGAAAACCGGCTTTATCGTCGGCACCGATGCGCGCCACCCCGAGGTGGGCCGGATTCTGGCCCTGGAAGGGGCCGCCCTGGTCATTCACAGCGGCGCGATTCCCACCGGCCCGGCCGGCCGGGCTCAGCCGGCGGGGATCTGGGCCCAGGTGCAGCAGAACCAGTTCTGGGCGGCCGAGGCGCAGCTCAAGGGACAGATCGGCGAGCGCTCCTTTGGCGCCCGCTGCGCCGTGCTCGGCCCCTGCGAGTTGACCCCCGGATCGAGCGGCTACCTGACCCCGGAAAGGGACGACAGACCCTACGCAGCGGCGGAGCTGCCCGAGGCGGAACGGCTCAGGATCAAGGAGCAGTATCCGCTGCTGAAGCTGCTGCAACCGCAGGCCTACCGGGGACTGCTGCCCGAGCTCTACCGCGAGGGACGGTGAATGGCGGTTTCCGACCCCCGGAGTCGGCTGGCGCTGGAAAAAGCACTTTGCCCGGATCTACTCCTTCGGGAGTGGGGCTCCGGCGGCGGTTCGGTGGTGCTGCGAGGAGGTGGGACAATGGCTCTTGACGGTTGGAAAGAAAGGCTTTTCCGGCAGTACCTGCACTGGATCAGCCGACCGGCGCGCCTCAAAAGGAAACTGGCCGCGCTGATCGGGGAGGGCGGCGCCGCGCCGCCGCTGGACGGGCGCTGCCTCAGGGCTGCTGCCCTGCAGGTGGAGCTCAGGCTGTTCAAGGATCCCCTTGAATATGCGGCCGAGGCGCACCGCCGGGTAGCGGAGGCCGCCGCTGCCGGAGCACAGCTGGTCGCCTTTCCCGAGGACAACAATCTTCCCCTGCTGGGGATGCTGCCAGGGGTGGAGGAGGCCGGGGCGGCAATCTCGGCGGCAGAGATCGACGCGTCCCCCCCGGATCCCGCTGCCCCCTCTCCCGCAGTTACTGTTGCCGAGGTGATCCGCTATGCCGGCCCGGTGATGCGCCCCTTTCTCGAGCTGCTCTATTCAACCCTGGCTGCCGCGTACGGCCTTTACCTGATGGCTGGCAGCTTCCTGCTGCCCGAGGGGTCAAGGGTCGTCAACCGTGCTTTCCTGTACGGACCCGACGGTGGGCTTGTCGGGACGCAGGATAAGGTGCATCTGATGCCGGTCGAGATCGACTGGGGCCTCTCGGCGGGGACTGAATTTCATATCTTCGAGACCGCAGCGGGGAGGATCGCTGCTCCGGTGTGCATGGATGCAACCTATTACGAAACCTTTCGCCTTCTCGAGCTGCAGGGGGTGGAGCTGGTGACCCTGCCCATCGCCAACCCCGAGCCGTACAACTACTGGCTGGCCCTGCGCGGTATCTGGCCCCGCGTCCAGGAATGCCCGCTCTACGGCATCAAGAGTGCCCTGGTCGGGAGCCTGCTCGGTTTTGAATTCACCGGCCGGGCGGGCCTCTATGCTCCGGCAGAGCTGACGGCCGACGGCAGCGGCGTCCTTGCAGAGGTCGAATCACCCGCTGGGGAGGGGCTTGCTCTCGCCGAGCTGGATCTCCGGGCCCTGCAGGAGCTGCGCCGTGATCACCCCTGGCGCGACAGCAATCCCGCGCTCTACCGTCGCTATTTCCCCCGGGTCTACTGCTCCCTCTAGCCAGGCCCGGCCCCTTCGGTGCTGCCGCACTCCTTTGCCATACTACCCTTTGTCTCGCCGCCCTTTCCCCGCCCGGCCCCTTCGGGGAGGGAAAGGGCGGCGGCCCGGAAAAACCCCTTCAAATTTAGCACCGATAAAAAAGATTCAAAATTGTCGTTCGATAGAATATAATAGCAGTAGCGGAAACGCTGCCGGGGCTTGACCGATCGACCGGTAGAGAATGATCCCGGCAAAAGGAGGTGATCTTGATCAGTGATCACAGCTTCGATTCCATAATCGAGATATTCCAGCGCAATGTGGCCCTGTTTCCGGATAAACTCTACCTGGTATCAAGGTATGACCGGCAGGGGCGGAGAACCGCTCAGCTGCACCGCTACACCTGGGCGGAGGCGGACGGCATCGCCTGGGATCTGGCCTGTGCCCTCTACTCTCTCGGTTTCCGCCAGTTCGATCGTCTGGCCATCTTTTCTCCCAACCGGCCCCGGTTTCTCTTCGCCACGCTGGCTGCCCTGCTGGTCCGGGGGGTGATGGTGCCGATCTATCCGACGAGCAAAGCGGAAGATCTCCGGTGGATCCTCGAGGATTCGGAGGCAAAGATCTGCTGCTGCGGCAGCCGGGAGCTGCTGGAGAGGGTTCTCGAGGTCAGGGAGGGATTGGATACGCTGGAGCAGATCATCGTGCTGAGCCCTCTAGAGGAAGAATATGATGACGCCAGGATCATCGATTTCAACGAGCTCCTGAAGATAGGGCGGAGGAATCAGGATAAAAGGGCGGCCCTGGAAGGGATCGTGAAAACGCTCGAAAATGAGGATATGGTGAACCTTTTCTATACTTCTGGCACCACCGGCCGGCCCAAGGGAGTGATCCTGACCAACCGTACAACCATCAGCCAGACCGTGATCATCTCCGAGATGGGGTTTCGCCATGATGATATCTGGATGGCCCATCTGCCCTTCTGCCACGCCTACGGTTTTGCCGCCGATTTTCTGGGGTGCAGCTACCTGGCCGGAACGATGACGATCATCGATTCCCTCGATACCGGGGAGGTCCGCTGGGGTCTGAGCACCTTTCAACCGACGGTGATGTACTCGGTGCCCCGGCTGTGGGAGAAGATCTATCTGCAGATCAATACCCTTCTCGGGGAGCGCTCCCGCCTCGTCCAAAGATATTTCAAGTGGGCTGTCCGGGCCGGCAGCGAGGCCTACCTGCGGCGCCAGCAACAGCAGAAACTGCCCCTTGGGCTGCGCCTGAGGCTCCTGTTCAGCAAACCGCTGCTCACCCTGGTGAAGAAGAAGGCGGGGCTGAACCGTTTGCGGCTCTGCGGCACCGGGGGCGCGGCGATCAGCCGCGATCTGATCATCTTCTTCGGTGCCCTGGGGATCGCTCTCTACCAGGGCTACGGGCTGACCGAAACCGGCCCGGTGATCAACGTGAACACGCCGCGGCATAACAAGATCGGCACCGTTGGACGGCCCTTTCCCGGGGTGGAGGAGAAGATCGAGGAGGACGGAGAGATCCTCGTGCGCGGTCCCCAGGTGATGAAGGGCTACTGGAAAAATCCTGCAGCCAACAGGGAGTCGTTTACCCCTGACGGTTTCTTCCGAACGGGAGATATCGGCTTTATCGATGACGAGGGCTACCTGACGATCACCGACCGCAAGAAAGAGCTGCTCAAGACCAGCGGCGGCAAATATGTGGCGCCCCAGCCCATCGAAAATGCCTTCAATATCGATCCCTATATCGAGCAGGTGGTAGTGGTCGGCGAAAATCGGAAGCATGTTGCCGCCCTGATCGTTCCGGCGTTTGAAGCGCTTGAAAAATGGGCCGGAGAGCGGGGGATCGGTTTTCGGGATCGCACTGCCCTGGTGCAGGACCGCCGGGTGGAAGGGCTGATCCGGGAAAGCGTTGACCGGGTCAACCGCGATCTGGCCGGTTTCGAGCAGATCAAGAAATACCGGATCGTGGATCAGCCCTTCAGCGAGGAGGGCGGAGAGCTGACCCCCAGTTTGAAGATCAAAAGAAGGGTGATCGACCAGAAATATAGAAAGCTCATCAATGCGATGTACCCGGCTGAGACTCCTGATCTTGCCGGAAGGTGATCCAGGCGGCCCTGCCGCCACCGGGAATGGCCGGGATTGCCCCCCCCCGAAAGGGGGTTTTTTTTGAGTAAAATACCCGGCAAACGATCGCGGGTCGCAGATAAAATCTTTGCTTCAGGATGGAATAATTAAATACTTGGATCAATAGCGAAATTTCCAAATTGCAGAAGGATTCTGCAAACCAATGTTGAACATATTACAGGAAACCTTAAGATTTCCAAGGAGAGTGAGAGCGATTAAGAATTACAATCTGGACACTATTGCAGGCACCTATCAACGTAATGCGGATATGTACCCCCAGAAGATCATCCTGAAGTCGAGATATGACGCGGCAGGCCGCCGGACCGATCAGGTTCACAACTTTACCTGGGCTGAGGTTAACAGTATAACCTGGGATCTGTCGTGCGCCCTGTATGCCCTCGGTTTCAGGGAATTCGACCGTCTGGCTGTCTTCGCCCCGAATCGCCCCCGGTTCATGTTTGCCGCGGGGGGTGGCTTATTTATCAGGGGGGCCATGGTTCCGATCTACTCGACCAGCAAAACTGAAGATGTCTGGTGGATCCTCCACGATTCCGAAGCGCGCTTCTGCTTCTGCTCCGACAGGGAGCAGCTGGAGAAGGTTCTCGGGGTCAAGGACCGCCTGGAAAAGCTGGAGAAGATCATCGTCATGACTCCCCAGGATAAAAAATATGATGAGATGGTCGTCGATTTCAACGAATTTCGGGAATTCGGGGAGAAAAACCGGCATCTGAAGCCGCAACTGGAGAAGATCACCGAGGCAGCCGATGAAGAGGATATTGCCACGATTTTCTACACCTCCGGCACCACCGGCAAACCCAAGGGAGTCATGCTCACCAACAAGAATATCGTCAGTCAGAGATTGATCATGTCCGAACTGGGTTTTCGATCGGTCGATACCTGGATGGCCCACCTGCCCTTCTGCCATTCCTACGGCTTTTCGGCTGATCTGATGGGCTGCGGTTATCTACCGGGAGTGATGGCCGTGGTCGATTCACTGGATACAGAGGAGATCCGCTGGGCCCTGAGCACGTACCGGCCCACGGTGATGAATTCGGTGCCCCGGCTGTGGGAAAAAATATATCTCCAGATCAACTCCCTCCTTCAGGAGCGGACCGCCTTTATCCAGAAATATTTCTGGTGGGCCAGCAAGATCGGCAGCGAGGCCTTCCTGCTGAAAAATCAGAACAAGAAGGTCCCCTTCTCCATGAAATTAAAACTGGCCTTATGCCAGCCGATCTTTTTGATCGTCAAGAGTAAAGCGGGATTGAACCGGTTGCGCTTCTGCACAACCGGGGGAGCCGCCATCAGCAGCGATCTGATCATCTTCTTCGGCGGCCTCGGGATCCATATCTACCAGGGCTACGGTCTCACCGAAACCAGCCCGATCATCAACGTGAACACGCTGAAACATAACCGCATCGGCACTGTGGGCAAGCCCCTTCCGGGGATGGAGGAGAAGATCGATCTGGACGGTGAGATCCTCGTGCGGGGGCCCCAGGTGATGAAGGGCTACTGGAAGAACCCCGAGGCGAACAAGGAGGTCTTCACCTCGGACGGTTATTTCAGAACCGGCGATGTTGGTTTTATCGACAACGAGGGCTATCTGACGATCACCGACCGCAAGAAAGAGCTGCTCAAGACCAGCGGCGGAAAATATGTGGCTCCCCAGCCCATCGAGAACGCTTTCAACACCGACCCCTATATCGAGCAGGTCGTGGTGGTCGGCGAAAGCAGGAAGCATATTGCCGCCCTGGTTGTGCCCGAATTCGAGGCGCTGGAAAAATGGGCCAAAGAGAAGGGGATCAGCTACCGTGATTACCGTGAGCTGATCGGGGACAGCCGCGTGAAGGAGCTGATCCAGGCGAGCATCGAGGGGGTCAACCAGAATCTGGCCGGGTATGAACAGATCAAGAAATACCGGATCGTTGACCAGCCTTTTACCGAGGAGGGCGGTGAGCTGACGCCCAGCCTGAAGATAAAGCGGCGGGTGGTCGATCAGAAATACAAGGCGCTGATCGACGAGATGTACCCGGCGGAAGATACCTTCTCTGTTTCCTAAAAGCTTGGCCTTCCGAATATGGAGAGCCGGAGGCGGCCTTGGTCAGCCTCCGGCTTTTTGCGCTCCGCTGAACCGGCGGCAGCGGGGTTTTGCCCTCGTTAATGCGTGTCAACGATACCAGGTGATTTGAGAATAGTGTGATTCTTCGATCTTGGCGTAAGTTTCCGAACGAGTGAAGGAATTTCTCGTTCTCGTTGAATATGTTCAGGTATTACCGGATCTCTCCAGATAACCAACGGTTCCCGAGACGATCCAATCAGATCAACGACACGAGCCAGCGCCGGCAGACTACTTCTTCAAAGTGTGATACCACCGATTCAGGATCAA
>JAAZPS010000185.1 GCA_012797095.1 Bacillota bacterium
ATCCCCCTCCCTTCCCCTGTTGGGGGGCATGCCTCGCCCGCAGGATAACACGGGAGGACATTGGACTGACGGGATGGCTGGGGTGGGGGTGAACACCCCGGTGCCGCCTTGAAGTTACCCTGGTCTGAAAGATGAGATTCTCCGCTGCGCTCAGAATGACAGAAAGGGCGCCAGAATGAAAGGGCGCCAGAATGACAGAAAGGGCGCCAGAATGAAAGGGCGCTCAGAATGACAGAAATGGTCCTCAGAATGACGAGAATGACGGTGGAGGCTTTGCCCGGAGCAGCGGGGATGGAGGGATTGGCAGCCGCGGGGACAGACCGGTGGGAGAAGAAGGTACGTCCCTTGTCCCCTCCCCCTTTGCCCCAGTGGTGGCCGTGTTGAACGAGGTTGACAGGGATGTTGCCTTGAGAAACAAAGGGCGTTATGTTATAATTTTTTCACAAAGAGGCATCGGTGGTGCAGTATTCTAGTTGGCTCCCCCTCTCTGAAAGCGGGCCTAAAAATCCGTTGAGGGCACATCGATGAAGTTCCTGGTGCCGGCCGCCGAAGCCCAGTTGGGGGCTGGTGCTGGGAGTTAAGAAGGACGGGGCGATCTACAAAGGCATGTAGGCGTTGACCCTGCCTTCGTGGAGACCCAATGATGGTGGCCGGATGCCCGAGGGCTACGGTTACTGCTTGGGAATGAACCTGCATGCGGTGAAAGCTGGGTGCAGTGTAGCCTGCCTTGAGTGGAGTGGGCGGAGGGAAGTAAAATTCCAGAAATCCATTCTGCAAAAGAGGCTAGGGGAAGGATCGGAGCCAGGGAGGAAATCTCCTAGACTGCTCTCCTGGGAGAGGCGGGCCAGGGATTAAAGTGCGAGCTAAGTGGCAATCCAGTTCCGCCGGTGGCGACATGGCGGGAATAATCTGAAAAGGGAACTGCCTCGCCGGTGACGAGAGGTGATTATTCGGGAAAGCCTGCTGGACCTAAGCCGCAACGTTTACCTGGCCCGCTACCACTGTTGCCTTTTCTATTTTTTAAAACAGGCCGGCAGCCGATAGTATGCCCGGATATGAATATGTTCAAGATAAATCAAGAGCAGGCCGGCAGCGGCGGGACCGCTACGGTATGGTGATATGGTGCGTAAAAACAAACGTAACCGCTCCCGGGGGCGGTGGATAGCCGGCGCCACCATCTGGTCCTTTGTCCTGGCGGTGGCTATGGGAATCATCACGCGGTTGCTGCTGGAGGCAATCTATTCTTTGATTGTTTCCTTCTTGATTCTGCTGACAGTGATCGTGCTGGGGATTGTTTTTGATATCATCGGCACCGCCGCAGCAGCTGCGGAGCAGGCGCCGCTCAATGCCAAAGCGGCCCGGAAGCAGGACGGCGCCCGGCGGGCGGTGGATCTGGTTCAGCAGGCTGACCGCGTGGCCAGTATCTGCAACGATATTATCGGTGATATCAGCGGCATCGTCAGCGGCGCTCTGGCCGCGGTGATCATCTTACGCCTGGCCGAGGCAAGCCCCCTTCTGCCGGTGGAACTGTACGGCGGAGTCCTCCTGACGGCGCTGGTGGCCGCGGTGACCGTGGGGGGAAAGGCCTGGGGGAAAAAATTGGCGATCAACCGCTCCACTGAAATTATTCTATTCACTGGAAGGATCCTGACCCGCGCTGATCGGCTGCGGGAGTGGATCTTTCGCCATAACAAGACGAGGTGACAGGGATGGAGGATGATTTGCCCGATCTGCAAAATTTGCCGGGTGATCTGCAGCAGCTGACTATTGCCGAGCTGGAAGCGCTGGCCGGGAAGATCAGGGGATATATGATCCGGACGGTATCGCGGTGCGGGGGACATCTGGCACCGAATTTAGGGGTAGTCGAGCTGGCCCTGGCCCTGCACAGCTCCTTTCAAAGCCCGCGGGACCGGATCATCTGGGATGTGGGGCACCAGTGCTATCCGCACAAGCTTCTCACCGGACGCTGGGATCGTTTTGAAACCCTGCGCTGCTACCGCGGTCTGAGCGGCTTTCCCAAACCTGCCGAGAGCGCTCATGATCCTTTCGGCACGGGACATTCTTCCACCTCGATCTCGGCTGCTCTCGGTCTGGCCCTCGCCCGCGATTACCGCGGGGAAGAGCACAAGGTGATCGCCGTCATCGGCGACGGGGCGCTGACCGGCGGGATCGCTTTCGAGGCGCTGAACCATGCCGGCCACCTGAAGACCGACCTGATGGTGATCTTGAATGATAACAAGATGTCCATCGGTTCCAATGTCGGGGCGATGTCCGCCTATCTCAGCCGGATCCGTTCCGATCCAAAATATTTTCGCCTGAAGGAAGAGTTTGAACAGCTTGCCGGACGGGTTCCCCTTGTCGGCAAGAAGATGATCCATTCCGCCGAACGTTTTCGCAAGAGCTTGAAGTATCTGATCATGCCCGGGATGATCTTCGAGGAGCTCGGTCTGACCTATCTAGGCCCGGTCGACGGTCACGATCTCGCCGCCCTGAAAAAGGCCTTCCGCCAGACGGGACGGATGAAAGGGCCGGTTTTGCTTCATGTTCTCACCGAGAAAGGGAAAGGCTACCGCTACGCCGAGGCGGCTCCGGAACGTTTTCACGGGATCGGCCCCTTCGATCTGCAAAACGGGCTTTCCCGACCGGCCCAGGGAGGGCCGACCTATACCGGGGTTTTCGGCCAGGCGATGGTGAAACTGGCCGCCGATAATCCCCGGATCGTCGCCCTGACCGCGGCGATGACCCGGGGAACGGGTCTGAGCGAGTTTGCCCGGATCTACCCGCAGCGGTTTTACGATGTCGGCATCGCCGAGCAGCATGCGGTGAGCATGGCCGCGGCCCTGGCCGCCGGGGGGATGCAGCCGGTCGTGGCGGTCTATTCGACCTTTCTCCAGCGAGCCTACGATCAGATCGTTCACGATGTCTGCCTGCAGAAGCTGCCGGTGATCTTTGCCGTGGACCGGGCCGGCATTGTCGGTGAAGACGGTGAGACCCACCAGGGTCTGCTCGATCTTTCCTACCTGCGCTCGATTCCGGGAATGACCCTGATGGCGCCGCGCCATGAAGATGAGCTGCAGCAGCTGCTCTACACCGCTCTGCAGCGCCGCTCCGGTCCGGTGGCGTTGCGCTACCCCCGGGGGCAGGGCGAGGGCGTCGCCCTGACCGGGCTGCGTCTGCTGCCCTGGGGCAAGGGTGAACTGCTTCGCGAGGGGACCGATCTGCTCATCGCCGCGGCCGGTCCCTGTGCCAATACCGCCCTGACAGCGGCGGAAAAGCTGTCAAGGGCGGGTCTGGAGGCGGCGGTGATCAACGCCCGTTTTGTCAAGCCCCTTGATGAGGAGCTGCTTCTCGAATGGGCCCGCCGCTGCGGGCGGGTGCTGACAGTCGAGGAGAACAGCACTACCGGCGGTTTCGGCAGCGGTGTGCTCGAGCTTCTGGCCAGGGAAGGGCTGGCCCTTCCGGTCAGGCTGCTCGGGATCAAGGATTGCTTTGTCGAGCAGGGGCCGCGGGCGCTGATGCTCTCTCTCTGCGGCCTCGATGCCGGCGGGATCTTCCGGGCGGCCCTGGAGCTGGCCGGCCTCGAAGTGACGGAAGGTGCCGTTTAACAGATGAAAAAACGCGAGCGCCTGGATCTGCTGCTCATGGAGCGTTACCCGGGGATCAGCCGCAGCCGGGCCCGTGGCGAGATCATCTCCGGACGGGTGCTCGTCGAGGGAAGGGTCTGCTCCAAGCCGGGGATGCTCTATCCCCTGGAGGCGAAGATCTCTTTCCGGGAGCAGGGGGCGCGCTATGTCAGCCGGGGCGGGTTCAAGCTTGCCGGGGCGCTGACCGATCTGGGGCTGAATGTTGGCGGCCTCTCCATTATCGATGTGGGGGCTTCCACGGGCGGTTTTACCGATTGCCTGCTGCAGCAGGGTGCCCGCCGGGTGATCGCCCTTGATGTCGGCTACGGGCAGCTTGCCTGGACGCTGCGGCGCCACCCGCAGGTAACGGTGCTCGAGCGCTGCAATATCCGCCGCCTCCGGCCGCAGGATCTGCCCTGGTCCCCGGATCTGGCGGTGGTCGATCTCTCCTTCATCTCCCTGAAGCTGGTCCTGCCGGTCTTGAGGGAGCTCCCTATCCCTGCGGTCCTGGCCCTGGTCAAGCCCCAGTTTGAGGTCGGGCGCAGGGAGGCGGACCGCGGCAGAGGGGTGATCCGCGATCCCCGGCTGCACCGTTCAGTTCTGCTGGAGCTGACCGCAGCTGCCTGCGAAAACGGCTACTGCACCGCCCGGATGAGCTATTCGCGGCTGCCCGGCCCCAAAGGTAACCTGGAATATTTTGTCTACTGGAAGCAGCGGAGCGGCGGCGAGTGCAGCTGTCAGGTAGATCTGGAGGCGGCGATCGCCGCCCTGGTCAGCCGGGCCCGGCACGATCTGGAAAAATAAACCGCTGCTTAAAGGGATTGAAAAACCCCTGGCGAATAATTAATATAGCTCAGCGCCGGGTGGTGATCGATTGCGTTGGCAGGATTATCTCTGGCTGCTGCTTCTGGGCGGATCCTATCTGGCGCTCTATCTTTTCGGCCGAAAAAAGGGCAAGAAAAGGAAGAAGAGGCCGCGGTCCGAACGGCCGCTGACCCGCAGAGAGCAGCAAGCCTGGCATAAACTGCAAGCCGGCGGCTACCGGCTGGCCGAGATCCATCCGGAGCATCCGGTAATCATGACCGTTGATGGTAACAGGAAAAATTTTTCGTGTGCAGGGAATTTTATCGTCTCCCGTGACGGGGAGTTATTTCTGGTAAAGATAATCAAGGGAGAAGAGCCGCTTCACTGGCCTGCTTTGCGGCGGGAACTGCTTCTGGACACTCTTTTCTTCCGGACAGACGGTGTTTTCTTCTATCTCGAAGCAAAGGAACAGCTGCAGGAGATCCGTTTTTCTTTCAACGAGCCGGCGGTGAAAAAACAGTTTCTCTTGAGAGCGGCTCTGGTGCTGCTGCTCGCCATCGGGGCTGCCTTTTTGGGACACCTGCTCAGCAGCAGCGGCCTCTTCTGAAGGAGGAACCATGCGCGGCATCGGACTGATCCCGAACTGGGAAAAAGAGAATTCAGCACTGGTTGTAGAAAGAATCTGTGATTTTTTTGAAGATCGCGGCGTTACAGTATTGACTGCCGAACCCGGACAGACCGATTACCAGGCCGACGGCTCCCTGAAAGAGCGGCTGGCCCACTGGGAAAACCGGGTCGATCTCTTTATCGTTGTCGGGGGCGATGGAACCATCCTCCGGGCGGCCCGTGACCTGGCCTGCTGGAGTGCACCGATCCTGGGGATCAATGTGGGCCATAAAGGTTTTCTGGCCGAGATCGAGGTCGAGCAGATGGACCGCTACCTGCAGTATATCCTGGCGGGGCAGTACCGCTACCTGGAGCGGATGATGCTCAAGGCGACCGTCCGGCGCGGCAAACTGGAGCTGGGCCATTTTATCGCCCTGAACGATATCGTCATCTCGCGGGGTCCCTTTTCCCGGATCCTCACCCTGAACACCTCTATCAATGATGATTTTTTGGAAAACTATTCCGGAGACGGGGTCATTATCGCCACCCCGACCGGCTCGACCGGGTACTCGCTCTCCGCCGGCGGTCCCATTGTCAATCCCTCGCTCAAGCTGATCGTGATCACCCCGATCTGCCCGCACAGCCTGAATAACCGCGCCGTCATCGTCACCGCCGAGGAGTGCATCCGGATGCGGGTGGATACCCGGCAGGCCCAGGTGGTCCTTACGGCGGACGGCCAGGTCGGCTTTGCCCTGGAGGACGGCGATGAGATCGTCGTTCAGAAAGCGGCAGAAAAAGTGAAGCTGGTCTATTTCGGGGATAATTCTTTTTACCGTCTGCTTCACCAGAAATTGAAGGACTGAGATGTCGGGAAAGAAGGAGGGGTTTTGCCGTTGCTTGACCGGCTGCGCGTCGCCAATTTTGCCCTGATCGAAGATCTTGATCTCCAGCTGAAAGCGGGTCTCAATGTGCTCAGCGGGGAAACGGGTGCCGGAAAATCGATCATCATCGGGGCGATCGGGCTGCTTTTGGGGGAGCGGGCGCTGACGGAGCAGATCCGCCAGGGTGAGGAGAATGCCTTGGTCGAGGGTATTTTCGAGCAGCCCGAAGCGGGCAGCGCCGCGAGCGGGGCGCTGCTGGAGGGAGCGGGGATCGAAATAAGCGGTACCCTCATTGTCGCCCGGGAGATGTCCCGCGGTGGCCGCAGCGTCGGGCGGGTGAACGGCAGAGCGGTGCCGGTCTCTTTCCTGAAAGAGCTGGGGGAGACCCTGGTCGATCTACACGGGCAGCACGAGCATCAGTCGCTCCTGCGGGCCGATTACCAGCTCGAGCTGCTCGATCTTTACGGCGGCGCGGAGACTGCCGCCGCCCGGGAGCTGGTGGAGAGCCTTTTCCGGAAAAGGCGGGAGCTGATCGAGAAGCTCGAGGGGCTGGGCCGGGACCGTGCTGAAAGGGAGAGGCGCATGGAGATCCTCTCTTTTCAGCTGGAAAAGATCCGCGAGGCCCGGCTGGAGCCCGACGAAGAGGAGAAGCTGCTGAAAGAGGAGAAGATCCTGGCCCATGCGGAGAGGCTTGGTCAGCTGACCGAGGAAAGCTACGATCAGCTCTACCGGGGCGATCAGCGCCGGGATGCTCCGGCGGTGATCGATCTGCTCGCCGCGGCGCAGGGCTGTCTGGAGGAGGCCGCGCAGATCGATCCGGAGCTTGCTCCGCTGGTGAGCCTGGTCGAAAGCGCCGCCGCCCAGCTCGAAGAGATCTCCTGGACCCTACGCGATTACCAGGCCTCTTTTGAATATGATCCTGCACGGCTGGCCGCGGTTCAGACGCGCCTGGAGCAGCTGCGCTCGCTGAAAAGAAAGTACGGGCAGAGCGTTGCCGAGGTGATCACTTTCGGGGAGCAGGCGGCTGAAGAGCTCGAGAGGCTTCGCCGCGGCGAGAGCCTGGCCCGGGAGCTGGATCGGGAGATCGCGACAGTGACCCAACAGCTCGAGGAGGCTTCCCGCCGGCTCAGCGAGCGGCGCGCTGAAGCGGCCGCTACCCTGGAACCGCTTCTGGAGCAA